>JAYRVV010000368.1:0-3424 GCA_041918415.1 Bdellovibrionota bacterium
CTCCACCAAATCCATCAATGGTGATGCCCATGTGAAAATGCTTTGGAACAAAAAAATCATGATCAACATGAATGCAAGCCCACCAAACACTTTATCCATAAAAAATCGATCGATTTTATTTTGATGTTCAAGTAACTTTTGATTGATTGCCCCCACGCCGGCCAAACGTGAAAGTTCTTTGGCCAAACCTATGCTCTGTTCAAGTCGATCAATGCATTGCTTTGGAACATAACTTGAAATATTCTTTGATGCTTTTGTGACTTCATCTTTCAATTCGCTTAAACCCATTTGTGTCTTTGCAGATATTGGAACCAACAATGAACCCAGAGCATTTTGAAGCTTTTGCAAATCAATTGACAAACGATATTTGCTTATCTCATCCATCATATTGAGCGTAAAAATCAGAGGTTTGTTATGCTTTTTTGCCATGTGTTGCACTTGCAAACCAAACACCAAACTTCTTTCAAGCCTTGTAACGTCCAAGTTGCACAGGATCAAAATGGGCTTGGCTTGACTCAACAGTTCATGAAGCTTATTGACGGCAACTTCTTCATCCTTACTGAGCGCACTGAGGGAGTAGGTTCCAGGAAAGTCGATCAAACGAAATGAGCCCCATATCCCAGTGATCACATCAACCGTTACGCCCGGAAAGTTGGCTACTTTTTGATCTAACCCTGTCAAACGATTGAACAACAGTGTTTTTCCTGTGTTGGGCTTTCCAAGCAAGACGATGTCCATCAAAACCCCTTTTGAACAAATAATTGGCTTGCGATTTCATGATCAAGCGAAAAAACACCATCACAAATCTGATACAACCTTGGACCCTCAAAAGGTGTGTGTTTTAAGCAAACAACCTCTACCGGGCCATCCAAGCCGATCTCTCTAAGACGTAAACGGTATTCATCACTCAATTCATTTGAAAAATGACTGAAAATAGCTGAACCATTTTGTTTTAATTCCCAAAGCGAAGTTTCCAATACCAACTCTCTTTTAGTCAAAAGTGATATTGATATCTAGTATCAATTTCAAATTAAATCAAATTCTATCAATGAAACAAAGGCACAAACACCATACAATCTTAAAAATTGACTCCAGCCTAATCATTAAGATTCCATCAGAATCCTAGCTTCAGTCTTCTGTATTTAAATATTTCTCCCAGCACGATTTTAATTTTCTTTTGATTGGCCTCTTTGCTTGAGCCAAACTGTCTTGGAAAAGGTTTAAACGACACATGCACAAATGTTAAACCCAATTTAGAAAACTCTTGAAGCAACACAAAACTTAAAACAAAAGTGCTAAATTTTTTCCACATGGAATCGATACGATTTAAAAGTTTTCTCTCAAAAACATAGGCTCCGGCGAAATCCTTTTTTAATCCGCCAATGCGCTTGGTCCAAAAGCGAAAAGCAATGGACATTAAAAGACGGACAAAACCGGAATGTGCGGTTTCGTAGGTGCTAAATACAATATTTTTCTCATCGATGTGTTTTAAAAACACCAATATGTTTTGAAGACGCACTTGTCGATCTGCAGGCAAAGGCACGCAAAACTGTTTGGTGCTTGCCAAATATGAGCTTTGCATGGATTGCCCCATCCCACCATTGACTTCATGTTTGATCCATTTGATGCGATCATCGTTGATCTTGCTTAGCAAATTGGGTGTTTGATCCGTGCTGCCATCATCGACAATGATGGCTTCAAAATCTTTCACGTAAAGATCTGAAAAATATTGAATATCATTGATAAGTTTTGGCAATGTGTCTTGTTCGTTGTACGCCAAAAAACAAGCCGACAATGAAACATTTGACCTTCGCGTGTTCAGTATGGATTGAAGCTCAAACTCATCACGCGCTAAAAAATGTGCGCCTTTGTTTTCCAAGTCGTAAAGTTTTTTTACATCTTTGTGAAAAGCAACAAAATAAATTTTCTTCTCATGAAACAAATCAGAAGCATTGATCACACTCTGAGAATCATAAAGCGAGTCGCCACAAAAATAAATGCGATCGATGTTTTGATGACCTACATGTTTAATGATATCCACAATGGGTTGACCAGAGGGTTTTAAACTTTCGTACTTGCTTCGTCCTATGATTTTAACAAACATGCTTTCATCCAGACCCGTTTGCCCGATTGCAAGCTTGATCGCATCAGGATGATTGTTGCTGTAGATAGCCAAATGATTGTGTTTTAAATCGTTTAAAAGTTTCTTCATTCCGGGTTTAATGGTGGCTCTCTCTTTCGCACAATACACTTCGTGGTCTCGAATCATGGACCAAATTTTCTCACTAAGCTTTAAGGCTAAGCCTGGATTGATCTTGGCCAAATGAACACAAGCATTGTTGACTCCCTGGTACAGCGGGTACAAATCATGATCAACTTTGTGTTCGTTCAGGAGGTCGACAACCTTTTCACGTAGGAAAGAAACCTGCATGTTAAGATCAAGTAAAGTCTCGTCCAAATCAAATATGATTAAATCATGAGTTGTAGACGCTTGCATTTACTGTATCTTTGAATGACTTAGAACCATGTATTTCCTTAGGTGCGCCAGATTTATAACTCAATTCAAACCCATTGACTAGATTTTTACCAACCATGTCTTAGCACCAAGGGCGATCAAGTGATGAAGGTTCAGTTTTGCATGCTATGCTTGTTGTCTTAAAGATCAAACAACAAAACTTCTGCGGTCATCAAAGGCGTAACAAGCTCAATATGAGATTCGCCTTCAATCAGAGCCGCATCACCTTGATTTAGCAAAATTCCATTACACAAAACTTCTGATTGAACCACGTGCAAGTAAGCCTTTTGAAGATTTTTAAAAGTATATGAAAGGGGTCTGTTTTGATTTAAAAGAGCGTTGCATAATTTTATGTTTTGTCTGATTTTAATCAAACCCGATCCACTTTCATTGGAGACCACGCAGACCCATTGATTGTCCTTAGAAGTTTTGGGTAGGTGGATTTGTGAGTATCTGGGGGAATACCCCTTTTGATCAGGCAAAATCCATATCTGGTAAAGGTGTGTTGGCTGTGAACTTGATTCATTGAATTCGCTGTGGGTTACGCCGGTCCCCGCACTCATGTATTGAAAATCTCCTGTTGGAATGTGCGCAACATTGTTCATTGAATCGCGGTGCGAGAGCGTTCCGTGTGTGACGTAGGTGATGATTTCCATGTCACGATGTCCATGCGTTTGAAAACCCTGATTGGGTTTAATGATGTCCTCATTAATGACCCTTAACGTACCAAAACCCATGAACCTTGAATCAAAATAGTCTGCAAACGAAAAACTGTGCCATGACTTTAGCCAGCCGTGATCAAAATAACCGCGCTCATTTGATTTTCTAATTTGAATCATTTAATTTTCTCCACATATTTCAAATCAGGTTTTGTAACAAACTTATGTCCTTGCCTTAACCATTGAATTC
>JAYRVV010000369.1:0-1650 GCA_041918415.1 Bdellovibrionota bacterium
ATTTTGAGCAAAACCTTAAAACCTCACTGAACATCAACTTGGAAGAGCTCAATCAGATGGTCCAAGATGACTTGTCACAAAAATACGGCCATTTAAGAACCAAAAAAGATTTAGGTGATGAATCAAAAGAGCTGTCGAACAACACTGTCTTGATCAGATCACACGGATCTTTTTTCATCACGGGCGTCTTAAAGGGCCCCCGACAGGCTTTAAAATTAAATCACATCAATCCACAAGGGAAAATAACATCCAAAACCATCGTGCTTGATAAAACGTTAAAAAAAGAATCGCTGAACTATTTTCAAAAGGGTGCATGGCTCAATGACAGCCAAATTGTGTATTCCATCCAAAACGATGGTCATGATGATTTGGTCATTGTGCCTTATTCATTCAGTGAGAAAAAAAATGTATTTAAACTTGGTCATGCAAAGACCATCACCATTCATGAGTTGGAGAGGATAGAATCCGTAGTCATGATGAGTAACGATACACTGGCCATGGTTGGGTACAAAGACGGTCATGCCAATTTGTTTGTTTATCACATCAAAAGCAAAGCACTCAATGCATTGACTGACGATGACAGTCATTATTCAGATTTGGATTATTGTCCAAGCAATGCAATGTTGGTTTTTAGCAAGGAAACCATCAGGCACGAATCCAGATTGATGTACAACAGAGATTTATATGCTTATGATTTTAATCTCAACGAGTTTAAGGCCTTAACAAAGACGCTTGATCACAAGGAAATCGAACCACGGTTTTCACCCGATTGCACAAAGCTGGCTTATGTGTCCAACCAATATGAAACCTATGATTTGTTTTACATGGACATGGAAGAATACAGATCTCGTCGGATCAGCAAGATGAAAATTGGAGCCAAAAAACCCAATTGGAAAGATCACAACACCATGTATTACAACACGGTTTTTAAAATGGCTCCGAAATTAATGTTGGTGAATCTGCCTTCGGCCAAAGAGATGCTTAAAAATGATTTGCCTGAAGGCGAAAGCGTTTCACTTAAGTATGAAAATGAGCACATGGTTTTAAAATCCAAAACCAAAGATGCACCAATCAAAGAAAATGCTTCATTGATTGATCAAAATGCATTGAAATTAAACATCGAAAACAATGGCATGATCATTTTAAATGGCAAAGAAAAATACAAAGTGACTCAAATGGCTCAATTTAAAGATGCGCTTGTGTTTCAGACTGACTTTGCAAGCGTGGAGGGTATAAAACGCAATGGTTTGAGTCAGACTTATTTTTATTTAAATCAATACGAATTCAAAGATCTTGCCTCCAAAATGGTGCTTAGAGCGTTGAACGATCAAAGTAAACTGGAGAAATTTCAAACCATGCTTGACGGGCGACCTGTGGTGGTGGCTTATGAAATTCTTCATCAAAGCAAATCGGTGATGTTGGTCAACAATCGTTTGGCCCACCGTGTGAGTGAACATAAGCATAAAAAACCTTTTAGTTTTATGATTTATGATCACGGGCAAAACACTTGGCTTGAAAACAATCGCTTGCCGTTTAAACCAGAGAATGAAGCCATCAAGTGGATGTCGTTGTTCAATGAGCATTTGATTTTTACAACGGCCAAACCCGATTTAAACGAATATACTTTTTACCTGTTTGATACGAAGAAGA
>JAYRVV010000370.1:0-8819 GCA_041918415.1 Bdellovibrionota bacterium
ACGGGATTCGAACCCGTGTTACCGCCGTGAAAGGGCGATGTCCTGGACCGGGCTAGACGACGGGGACGCATGTATGAAAAGACTTACGGTCCATGCCTTGACCGACCGATTTTATCCTTAAAATAAAAACAATCCATCAAAGACTAAAGTCTATCTGTGCATCAATGGTGAGCCCGGTTGGATTTGAACCAACGACCCTCTGATTAAAAGTCAGATGCTCTACCCCTGAGCTACGGGCCCACAAAAAGATCGCACGTTTATACAGAGTTTATTAAATTGCGCAAGAATATGAGCCAGTAGTCCGATGCGTTGCGATTAAAAAACCTCGTGATGAATCACACGGTGTTCCCTACCTGGACCTGTTGAAGTCATCATGATTTTGGCTTCACTTAACTGCTCAACCCTTGCTAAAAACTGCTGGGCCGCCAAAGGTAAATCCTCTATGGTTTTACAGTCTCCCCTGATTTCCTTCCAACCAGGATAAGTTTCATAGACCGGCTTACATTTGGCCAAAATACGATTGTCGGCAATGAATTTTTTTGAAATTTCACCATCGATTTCATAAGCCAACGCAATTTTAATTTCATCCATACCACTTAACACATCCAGCTTGGTCACCACCAAATCCGTAATGCCATTGACTCGAACGGCGTGTTTTAAAAACACCATGTCCAACCAGCCACACCTTCTGGGTCGACCCGTTGTAGCCCCAAATTCTTGTCCCTTGTTTTGAATGTCTTTGCCCACTTGATCTAAAAGCTCTGTTGGAAAGGGGCCTTCTCCCACACGCGTGGTGTAGGCCTTAATAACACCCACCACTCGATCGATGTCGGTTGGTCCCACACCTGCCCCCACACAGGCTGCACCCGCCACGGTGTTGGACGATGTCACGTAGGGGTACGTGCCATGATCCACGTCCAAAGATGTGCCCTGCGCACCTTCAAACAAAATGTTTTGACCTTTTGCCTGCGCATCATGCAGTTCGATGGATGTGTTACAAATGTAAGGCATCACCCAATCGCGATGGCTTTTCAATTCATCTAGAATCTGATGTTTATCAAAGGCTTTTTCATTATAAATCTTCTCTAAAACCAGATTTTTAAATGTCAAAACATCATCCAACTTGGCTTCAAGCCATTTTAAAGAAAGCAAATCTCCAACCCGTATGCCCTCTCTGGCGATTTTATCCACATACGTAGGTCCAATGCCTCTACCTGTGGTTCCAATTTTCTTTTCACCTTTTAACGATTCAGACAACTGATCCAATTTTTTATGATAGGGCAAAATCAAATGTGCGCTTTGACTGATGCGAAGCCTTTGCGGGGACACATCATGTCCACTTTGCTTTAAAACATCGATTTCTTTTTTTAAGACATCCAAATCAATCACCACGCCATTACCGATCATACAAACTTTATTGGAATGTAAAATTCCTGAGGGTATCAAGTGCAACACTATTTTTTTGCCATCAACCACCAGGGTGTGCCCAGCATTGTTGCCACCTTGAAACCTAACGATAACGTCGGCTTTCTGGGCCAAAATATCCACCACTTTGCCCTTACCTTCATCACCCCATTGTGCACCCACCAAAATGACGTTTGACATCTCTTTACCTCGTTAATTTAAGTCAATCTGTTTCACAGACTTGACATGTTTGAGTTGATTCAACGATTGCAAAACTTCGCTTGGCGCTTTTGTATCGATGTTCACCATCGACAGCGCTTGACCAGAAATATTTTTATTGTTGGATAAGTGTAAACGCGAAATGTTCACGCCATGCTCACCAAGTTTGGTTGCCCATTGACCTAAAATTCCAGGCACATCATCGTTTTGAATCAACAAAAGCCAGCCTGATGGTGTGGCTTCAATGTCATAGTCGTTGTACTTGGTGATCCGTGTGTCTTGACCATCAAGAACCAGCGCACGGATTCGATTAAGACCCGACTGAGATTGGATGCTCACCTCAATCACATCTTTGCGCTTGCTTTGATCTTCTTCCAATGTAACGGCCACAGAAATGGAACGCTCTTTAATTTTATCTTTGACGTTCACAAAATTAATCACATCCGAGGTGAAATGCTTCATGTAGCCCAAAAGACAAGACAACTGAATGTGTTCCAAATCTTCTTTACCCAAAGCACCCCAGCAAGAGACTTGAATTTTTTGTGCGGCGCAGTCTTGAGTTTGGGCCAAAAATGAGCCCAATTGATAAGACAAACTCAAGTGCCCTCCCAAGCGAGTTAAGGTTTCTCGACTGACGTTAGGAACATTCACCCCATTGAGTGCAATGTCTTCCTCAATGAATGCTTTAAGCTGCATCACCACCGCTTCACCAATTTGCTCCTGAGCTTCCATTGTCGAAGCACCAATGTGTGGCGTACAAATGATCTTCGGGTGTTTTAAAAACGGATGATTTGGCGACAGTGGTTCTGTCTCAAAAACATCCAAGGCACAACCCGCCAGCAAACCCTGATCCAAGGCGCAAATTAAATCCTCATCATGGATGACTTCACCCCGAGAGCAGTTGACCAAATAAGAACCCCTTTTCATTTTTTTAAAAAGTTCAAGGTTAAACATTTTCTTGGTTTGTTCGTTTAAAACCATGTGCAAGGACAAGACATCAGACTTTGAGATGACATCGTTGGCACTCGCACCAGTCACGCCCACGGAATCAAACACCGACTTTGGTAAAAACGGATCATGGGCCAAAACTTTCATGCCCAAACCCAAAGCCCGCAAAGCCACATTTCTTCCAACATGGCCAAAGCCCAAAAGCCCCAAAGTCTTTGAAGTTAACTCAAGGCCAACAAAGCTTTTACGATCCCAAACCCCTGATTTTAAACTTTCAACGGCTTGGGGAATTTTTCTAAGCAAACAAAATATAAACCCGATGGCCAACTCACAGGCAGCCACAGCATTTTTCGCAGGTGTGTTCATCACCACAACGCCCGATTCTGTGGCCTGAATCAAATCAATGTTGTCATAGCCCATGCCCGCACGAACGATCACTTTTAGATTTTTTGCCGCTTTGATCACGCTGGCCGTGATTTGTGTTGAACTCCTAACGACCATGGCAAAATACTCTGGTGCAATCTCAATGAGCTCATGTTCTTTAAGGCCTTTTTTGACATCCACCGATACGTTTTGAATTTTTGAAATGGCTTCGACAACATCCTTGGGCAAATCATCACAAATCAACAAACGCTTAGGCATGGTTTTCTTTCAACACTCGACTGCCTGCTTTGTCCAAGGCTTGCCCATTGGACAGTGTTTGTTCCATGATGTCAAAGGCCTTTTGAAGCATGGATAAATCGCAATAACCCATGTGGGCCAAACGAAATATTTTACCTTCCAAAGCATCTTGCCCACCTGCCAACCACAAACCATGGTCAGTTTTTAAAACTTTTAACCATGCCTTTAAATCTTGCCCAGGTAGCGCCTTCACTGCAGTTAAGCCATGGGCTGCATCTTGATCTGAATTAAACAACTCAAAACCCAAAGACCTAAACGCTTTTCGTGTTAGTTCGCTCAAGCGTTGGTGACGCTTATACACATTCGCCAAACCTTCTTTTTTCATTCGATCCAAGGCAACCGTCAGTGCTTGCACCAAACTTAAAGCTGGTGTGTAAGCGGTTTTATTTTCCATTTGGTTTTTAAGTTCCTTGCTCAGGTTAAAATAATATGTTTTTGGCTTTGGGTTTAAACGTGTCAGCGCTTTTTGGGAAAGGCTAACAAAGGCCAAGCCAGGTGGACACATCAAAGCCTTTTGAGAACCACTGATCATGACATCCACATTGCATTTTTTCATTGAAAAGTCATGAACACCAACACTGGTGATGCCATCGACAATAAAAAGCACCTCAGGCCTTGATCTTAAAGCTTTTCCCAAAGCCTCAATGGGATGACAAACCCCGGTCGATGTTTCGCAACCTTGAATTAAAACAGCCCTGGTGTTTTGGCTTAACTGCATCATCACCTGATCAACATTGACCGCCTCACCCCATTTGATCTCAAGCACTTTAACGTTAAGCTCGTAATGTCTGGCCAATGCCTCCCAACGTTGACCAAATTTGCCCGCCACAACGACCAAAACTTCATCACGTGGACCAAATAGGCAAGCCACAGTGGCCTCCATGGCACCCGTCCCAGATGATGTCAGAACCACACTTTCGCCATCGCAATCACAAACCTCGTTCAATCCTGTACGCGCCAAAGCAAGGTCGCGGCCAAATTCACCTGAACGGTGATGAATCATGGGTCTGGATAAAACATCCAACACGTCCTGAGGAACAGTTGTCGGGCCAGGCGTCAGTAATAAGAGCTCTTTCACGAATCGACTTTTTACAATGTCCAACGCCAAGGTCAATTTTTAAAGCATCATTTTTTGCGCTCGTTGCACCATGGATGAATTGGGGTTGATTTTCATGGCCTGCGAAAGATCTCTTTGAGCTTTTTTAAGATCAGCACTTCGATGATAGAGTATTGCTGAACAAGCGTACATGACCTCGTCGTTTGGAAAAAACTCTTTGGCCAAATCACACATTTCTCTGGCTTTTTTTTGCTTTGCTTTATCGTCCAGATATACAATGGTTAAACGCCTAAAACACTCCATTTGCGTAAGGTCTGTCTTGATGATTTTTTCATACAAGGATGCTGCATGCTCATAATCTCTGACTTGAAAATACCCGTTGGCCTGATCCAACCATTCTTTAACTTTATCCTTGTTCAAAATACCTTCAATTTTTTGGGCTGAATTTTGATATGCAGGTAATGCGTGATTTGCAAAAGCCATCTGAAAAAAGTTTAAAGCCGATTGAAGACGACCCTGAGATTCATCCTGTTTACCCATTTCATAAAAGCGCTTGGCCGCTTGGGCTTTGTTTTGACTTGGTTTCTCTTCACTTCGTTGTGGTTGTTTTGGCAACACAGAATCTTTAATTGTCTCCACTTCTCGTTCCAAACGTTTTGGTGGTGCTTTGGTGGCAGTGACTTGAACATTTGTGCTTGACTCTTTAAACTCAATGAAACCAGCATCCATGCACCTTTGCAATGAAGCAAAAACTTCGGCATTTTCCAAACCCACCATGGATGCAATTTCACCAAGTGTGCTGTAGCCATTGACCCTTGAAAAAATAAATGCCTCTTGTGGTGTTAAATTAAGATCTTCAATGCCTGCCAAAGTTTTAACGTATGGGATGGGGTTTGTTTTCATGGCCTTGGCCTACTTCTTGGATGTGCCCTGTGGTGCACTTGTTGCAAGTGCTCGATGCTCACTTTGGTGTATTTTTGTGTGGTTGCTAAATTTTCATGTCCCAAAAGTTCTTGGATGATTTTTAAGTCAGCTCCATTGCTTAACAAGTGGGTCGCAAAACTATGTCGAAACATGTGGGGCGATACGTTTTGCTTGAGGGCCAGTGCTTTTGCTTTTTTAACAATCAAAAAAAACACCCCTCTTTTGGTGATGGGTGCCATGCGATGGTTTAAAAATACATTTGATTTTTCAGAAGGCATCCAGGACTTAAGATTCATCAGCGCTTCGATGGCGTATTCTCCCAAAGGTACAATTCTTTCCTTGTTACCCTTGCCCATAACCCTTAACAATTTCTGGTTTACATCAATGTGTTCAAATTTTAAACCAACCAATTCACTGACACGCAAACCGCAACCAAATAAAAGCTCAAACATCGCCTTATCTCTAAAACCAATAAAATCATTGCTGTGGCTTGAATTTAAAAACAATTCAACGACATCCATGTTCAAGGCCTTGGGCAGAGTTTTTGCGGCTTTTGGACTTTCTTGTAACTTTGCAGGGTCTTCATTTAAAAGATTGCGATGTTTTAAAAATCGATGAAAAGATTTGATGGCACTTAAACGTCTTTGCCTAGATGAAGCTTTCAAATGTGAAAAACATTTGCCCATGTAAGACCGAATGTGCAAGGAATCAACTTGACCAAGCCCCTCAAACGTCGGATCAATCTGATGCTTTTGTAAGAACATCAAATAATCATTCAAATCGTTCATGTAGGATAAAACCGTATTGGACGAATACCTCTTCTCGTTCTCTAAAAAGGCTCTAAATGTTAGCAGCGGTGTTGTCATTGAACCTCGTTTAGATGCAACTGTTCTTCTAAACGGGGTCGCAGCCATTCGTTCATTTTAAACAAAGAGCCCAACTGTATTCTAAATTCATCAAAATCATTTCTGGCTTGCTTTAAAATCATCTTGCGTCTTAAATCTTTGTTTTTTTGTACGGGCTGATCAAACAAACCGAAATTGATGTTCATGGGACTAAACTGACCTGACAGTGGCATGGTGGTGATCACTCTAAGCAAAGCCCCAAGCGCCGTTGTGTGTGGTGGATATGGTATTTGAAGGCCTCGAAGCTTTGCCACCAAGCAAAGCCCGGCCCACTGCCCGATGGCGCTGGATTCAACATAACCCTCAACGCCTGTGATTTGACCTGCAAAATGAACGTTGGGGTGATCCTTCAAGCTTAAATATTTATTCAAATGCTTGGGCGATTCCAAGTAAGTGTTTCGATGCATGGAACCCAAGCGTATGAACTGGGCATTGTTTAGTCCAGGTATCATTTTAAAAATTCGCTTTTGCTCTGGCCACTTCATGCGTGTTTGAAATCCCACCATGTTAAACATGGTGGTGGGCATGTTCTCCCTTCGCAATTGGACCACCGCATAGGGTTGTTTGCCCGTGCGAGGGTCTTTGAGTCCAACAGGCTTCATGGGTCCAAAGGCAAGCGTTTGAAGGCCTCGTGCAGCCATAACCTCAATGGGCAGGCATGCTTCAAAACACTTGATGGATTCAAACGCATGCGAAGGAACTTTTTCACTGTCGATGATTTCCTGAACAAACTTTTCATAAGTGATGCGATCCATGGGGCAATTTAAATAATCGTCTTTGCCTTCTTCATATCGGTTCGCATAAAACACTTCATTCATGTCAATGGTGGATGCATCTACAATGGGTGATATTGAATCATAAAAATAAAGGGAGTCTTGACCTAAACGCTGGCTTAAATCGTCTGCCAAAGACTTGGAAGTCAAAGGTCCTGTCGCTATGACACAAAGCGATTGTGGGATAACTTTCACTTCATCTTGAACCACTTTGATCAAGGGTTGCTCATGTATGGCCGCCGTGATGAATTTTGAAAAACCTTCTCGATCCACGCCCAACGCTTTACCAGCAGGGATTTGGTTTTGATAACCTGCCTCCAACACGATCGAACCCAGCAATTGCATCTCCTGTTTGAGTAGCCCCGGCGCACTTTCCGGATCAACTGAACCCAAAGAATTGCTGCACACGATTTCAGCAAAATTTGATGTCTGATGTGCGGGGGTCATCACATTGGGTCTCATCTCGTGTAGTAAAACCTGATGACCTAATCTTGCAATCATCATGGCGCATTCACTTCCCGCAAGACCGGCACCAACCACCACGATGGAATGTGAATCAACAAGATCAGACATTGCTACCTCATGTTAATCCTTCAAAACAATAATGACAAACCATTCTAAGGTTTTTTAAACCAACGTCCGTCCTGACTAACTTGCACTAAATTTTTCATTTCAAGCTCTGTCAATAGAGACAGCACTGTGCCAATGGGCATATTTAATTTATCGCACAGTTCATCACTTGAAATCGTACAATCAAAATCCAATTCTAAAAACAATCTTTTCTGGTTTTCATTTTCAAAATTGTACTGTTTTTTACTCACCAATGGTTGCGTGTTTTTTTCGCTTGAAGCGAAACCAAAATCATCCAATACACTTTGGGAATTTAACACCATTTTTGCGCCTTGAGAGATGAGCAAATTGGTGAACATTGATTGCTCAGAATCAATTGGTCCCGGTACACAATACACCTCTTTGGCCTGATCCATGGCATGTCTGGCCGTGATGCGTGCCCCGCTTTTTTCTCCCGCCTCAACCACCAAAACCCCTGTGCTTAAACCCGCAATGATTCGATTTCTTCTTGGAAAATGATCTTTTTTTGGAGGCGTGTTCAGTCCAAATTCAGTCACCAACAAACCCTCCTCTGCAATCTTATTTTGAAGTGGTATGTTTTGCTTGGGATAAAATCCATCCAACCCTGTCGCGATCACTGCAATCGTCTTTGATGATACGGCCAAAGCTTCTTGATGAGCAATGGTATCAATACCCAAAGCAAGACCGCTGACCAAATTCAAACCTTCTTTGGCCAGATCTCGACACAACCATTTTGCAATTCTTTTTCCGTACAGTGTGGGTTTTCTTGGTCCAACCACAGCAAGAAAGTTCGATTGCCAGTCAGGCAATTGCCCCTTGGCGTACAAAACAATGGGTGGATCGCTGATCTGAGTAAGCAATGGTGGATAATCCTTTTGACCCATCACCAAACAAAACGCCTTTATTTTTTGTAAAGCGATGAACTGTGCCTTTGCCGTTTTCAAATCCACGTGGCGTTTGATCCAAGTCAAAGCATGATCCACATCGCTGTGACTCGTTTTAACCGACATGGCCATCTCAAGCACCTTTGCAGGGCTTTGAAACTTATCTAAAAGTTGTCTTTTAACTTTTAAGTTTAAACCTTGAACATTGGACAGTGCAATGGCTTCAATTTCGTACACCCCAATCCTTTTATCCAATACATGGTTTAATCGTCAAATCCAAATCACTCAAACACTGATTCGAATCGATCACCAATGCCGATTTCCTCTTTAATATCGGTGATGTAAGCCATCGACAAAGCGTTGGAAGTTTGAACCACAATCAATTTGGCTTTGATCACATCAGGTAAGCCTTCGTCATCCTTGGTGAACAGAC
>JAYRVV010000371.1:0-5146 GCA_041918415.1 Bdellovibrionota bacterium
AATTTGTTTTCAAACTTTCTTCACTATGACAGATTTGTAAGAGGAATAAAACTTTCAAATCCTCTTAACACATCAAACATTTTTCCAAATCTTAAACCGCGATCGACCACCTCAACGAAAGGTGGCTTAAATTTTTCGAACATACGATCCATGATGACCAAACCAGGTAGCATCAAATCAGCACGTTTTGGATCCATGCCCTTCAGTTGCAACACATCTTCATGCTTCATGCCGACCAATCGATCGATCCATTGATGTACATCTTGATGCTTAATTTTTGTTCCGTTGATTTGATTTGAGTCGTACTTTTGTAATCCCAAGAGCAAAGATGCCAATAGGGTGAAAGATCCAGCGGTTCCATAATGGTGGTCTAAAGAACCCAGTGCTGTGATCCTTGAAAGTAGGCGATCGATGTACTGCTTGGCCTCAGTAAGTGATTGTGAGTTTGACCCGTTTGAAAAAAAAGTCTCAAGAACGCTCACCGTACCAAACTTCAAACTTCTTGCGCCGTCAAATCGATGTCCCAGCCCCCAGGAGACTTCAGTTGAACCCCCACCAATGTCCAGAACCAAGCTTGGATCATCATGACCTGTTAAGGTGGTGACCGAAAGGTAGGTTAATCGAGCTTCCTCCATGGGCTCAATGATATCGATGTTATGATTTAAGGCCTTTTCTAATATTTGTTTAACTTCGTCCTGATTTTGCGCGTCTCTAAGTGCAGCAGTGCTAACGGCATAAAATTCATTGGCTCCTAAATCCTTGGCCAAGTTGACCGATTGTGTAAGCGATTGCACAGCCCTCTGCACGCTGTCTTGCTCAATAAAGCCATTTTTATTAAGATTTTGTCCCAGCCTGGGTGTTTCAAGGTGATCCATCAGAATTTTTAGTTGTCCACGGTCGTCTCGATGACCCACAAGGGTTTGAATTGAGTTTGTACCGATATCAATTGAAGCAAGTGTTCTGTTTTTGTATAACATGGTTTACCTTTTAATCTGCCAGCTTGGCATTGAGTGTTCACCATCAGACCGACTGAGTTGTCTTTGGTTTGTGCCGTTGTTCCTCATCGTCCAAATTTTATACTGTCCAGAGCGATTGGAAGCAAAAGCAATCATTTGCCCACCAGGCGAAAAGCTGGGTTCTTGGTTATCTCTACTGTCATAAGTTAATCGAACGGGCAATCCTTTTGATTGTGCATCGATTGAAAAAATGTCGAAATGCCCGTCTGTGTCCATGCCGGCAAAAAGTAGAGTTTGACCATCTGGGGACCAAGCCGGCGAAGTGTTGTTTTTTCCCTTAAAAGTGATCTGTTTAACGTAGCTGCCATCTCTGTTCATGGTAAATATTTGAACGCTACCTTTTCGATCAGAAACAAAAGCAATTTTTTTTCCATCGGGTGAAAACTTGGCGCTGACATCGATGTCAGCGTTTTGTGTGAGCCTTAAAATTATTTTTCCGTTAAGCGATAGAAAATAAATTTCTGAATTGCCATCTTTTGTGAGTGTGGTGAGTAAGCCTTCACCTAAGGGATCAAGTGAAACTCCGATGGCCATGGACGGCAATTTTGTAAGCTCACTTTTCTTTAGGTTTGACAATGTGTATTTCATGATCTGAGGTACATTTTTTTTATTGAAAGATGTGAAAAAAATATTTTGTCCTGTGACGTCAAATGTTGGGGAAAGTGAAATGGATCCATCGAACGTGATGGGTCTGTGATTGTTGCCATCAAAGTCCATCATGCAAATCTCCTTTGCTTTCCCGCTTTTACACGTGTACGCAATTTGAGTGTCAAAAATGCCTGGCTGACCAGTGAGCGTTTTGACAACATCGTTGGCAAATCTGTTTGCAACATCATTGATGTGATTGGGGTCGGTCTTATACAGTTTGCCCAAAAGTTGTTTTTTGCCAAGAACATCAAAAAGTCGAAGTTCGATTTCAAGGTTTGCTCCATTGCTGATGAGCTTTCCCTTTATAAGTCCCATCACATCCAAAACCGCCCATTTGCCAAAATCAATGGTTTTTGAATCCATGGATATTGATTTGTCCAGAAATGCTTTATGATCAATGAACCTAAACAGCCCAAGCATGTTCAGGTTGTCTTGAAGCTTTTGTACAACCTTGTCACCCAAATTGTTTCTGGCGTTGTTTTGATCATAAAGGTCAGTGATCGCCATCACAAACGGGTCATTGGATACTTGGTTGATGTCAATGAAGATTTGACCAAAACAGACCAGTGGTAAAAATAAAATAGCTAAAAGGTTTTTCATTTGGGCTCAAATACAATCACAAAATTCTCATTTAATAAATCTTTGAGTAAGTCTTCCTGTGGGAGCTCAAGGGGGCTTGATTTAATAACAGCTCTTAAGGCCGCTTGATCAAACGCCGGATGCCCTGAACTTTTATAAATCACTGGGTTTTGAATGTATCCTCTTTGATCCAGTTTAAAAATGATCATGGCTTTGAGGTTTTTTGTGTTTTGAATCCAAACAAACTGCTCGGTGATCTTTTTTTGAATGGTGCTTTTGTAGGCTGCAAACTGAGGGTTTTGAGCCATCAAAGATTGACCACCGCCATAGGGAGCCGCAGGCAGACCACTTTGTTTGGCACCATCGACCGAGGCAAAGTTGTTGATGTTGGGCTTGGGTCGATCATCACTTTGAGAGGCATTCAAGCTGGACAGGGCATCTTCCATGGCCATTTTTCGAGATATTTCTGAGCTTATTTTGCTTTCATTGGTCGGGCGGTCTTTTGATTTTTTAATGAGGACAGACCCTTGTTCTTTAACGCCAGATGGATTTTCTGGTTTTGAAAAAAGCATGGGTCCTGGCAATTTGTGTTCGGGTGTTTTTGGCGGGCCAGTCACCGTTTCTGCCCACAGCACATTGAGTGCTTGTGATTGGTTTAAGCCTGAATGCAATGGAGTTGAAGCAAAAAAACGTTTAGATTGTGTCATGAAAACAAATAAAACACCGTGCATGGCTAAGGATATGAGCACCATTTGCACCAATGGGTCTTTGTGCTTGGCGTGTGTCATCATCGCTTAGGAGTCTTGTTTTTCGTTCAAGGTGATCATACCCATTTTTTGAACACCTGCGTTTTTAACCAAAGCCATGACCTTAACCACAAAGCCGTAGGGTATGCGATGGTCTGCTTGTAGAAATATTTCTTTTTTACTTTTGTTTTTATAAATGGCGTTGAGTTTTTCAGTTAAATCGCTCAAAGCGATTTTGGTTTGATTGATGGAAATGTTTTGTTTTCTATCGATGACCAAAATAAGGTCTTTTTCGTCAACCATCAGTGCCTTTTTGGATTTGGTTTCAGGCAATTGCACATCAACTTGTTGTGAAACCAAGGGTGCTGTCACCATAAAAATAACCAGCAAGACCAGCATGACATCAACCAACGGGGTGATGTTGATCTCACCCATCAATCCTCCATCTTGGTTGTTTGACTGAAAGGCCATTTTACAACTCATCCAGGCTGCGTTTGGTGATGTTGATGAAGTCATTTGCAAAACTGGTCATGTGTCTTGAGATACTTTTTATTTTACTTTGACAATAATTGTAACCAACCACAGCAGGTATGGCTGCAAAAAGCCCAATGGCCGTGGCAATCAGAGCTTCAGAGATTCCCGGTGCAACAACAGCAAGACTGGTGGCACCTTTGGCTCCAATGCTAAGAAATGAATTCATGATCCCCCAAACGGTTCCAAACAAGCCAATGAAGGGGGCACCGCTGCCGGTGGTGGCTAAAAAAGGAAGTCGGGACTCAAGTTTCTCAATCTGCAAAGTCATTTCTCTGGATAAAGATCTTTCCAGGTTGTCGATGATGCGATTGGATACATTTAAACCGGTCATGTTGGTGTTGTTTTTTTTAAGTTCATTGGTGCCCTGCAGGTAAAGCTGTGCGACAGGGCTTGCAACCAAAAGGCGTGCACTTTTTAATAGTAAATCGGGTGAATTTGGTTCATAAAACAAATCCAAAAATTGTTTGTTTAAGGCTAAAGATTTACGAATCGTGCGAACTTTGAGAAAAATGATGCCCCATGAGACAATGGACATGGCGATGAGAATCAGCATAACAAATTTTACAACAGGTCCTGCTTGTAGGATCAGTTTAAATGCATTAAGTTCCGTCATGAATTACGAACCCTAAACAAATGCTAACGATCTGTCAAAAGTGAAATGGAAACAGGATTTAATCATAACTTCAGACATCATGATGTTTTGTTTCATGTACAAACCGAAGACAAAGGCGCACAAAACCCGATTGTGGTGACGCAATTGTTTCATCAGGGTAATGTTTTAGCCACGCGAAAATCAAGCTATGAAAAGTTTTTGCATGTGAAGAATCTCAAAGAAATTATCCAAAGCATGATGAAAGAGCAGCACAAGCAAATCATGAAAGATCTTGTCGAAGGTAAAATTAAAGCCACTGAAAGTCTATTGGGTGCCCAAAAACCATTGCACAGCAAGGAAGTCATTCAAATACCAACCAAAATTAAAACACCAAGTCATGGGGGTAAGGTGCTTGACACCTCGGGTTTGAGTGCAGAAAAAACATTGGACGAGTTGATTTTGGATTTTCTGGAAGGTTCAGATAAGAAAAAATGATCCAGTTTTTTCACGTCTATAAAAGCTATCATGAGAAGGACGCAGTGCTTCAGGATGTTAGTTTTCAAATTGAAAAAGGTGAATTTGTGTGTCTCACTGGATCAAGTGGTGCGGGCAAAACAACGGTGCTTAAGCTGATCCTATGTCAAGAAGCGCCGGATCAAGGCCAAATTTTGGTGGACGGACGAAACGTCGCCAGGTTGTCCCAATACGAAATGGCCATTTACAGAAGATCCATCGGTGCTGTTTTTCAGGATTTTAAATTGATTGAATCACTCACGGTTTTTGAAAACGTGGCCATACCCTTGCGTGTTCATGGAAAAGAAAAAAAATCCATTGAGTCAAAAGTATTCGATCAATTGGAAATGTTGGGTTTAAAAGATCTGGCCACACATAAGGCCAGCACACTGTCTGGGGGAGAGAAACAAAGGGTGGCCATGGCCAGGGCGATGATCAATGATCCAAAGATTCTACTGGCTGATGAACCTACAGGCAATTTGGATCCAGATTTATTGTTTGAGGTGGTTGAGTTGCTC
>JAYRVV010000372.1:0-3133 GCA_041918415.1 Bdellovibrionota bacterium
AATATCGACCAATCATTTAAGGTCGTTTATCATTGTTGGCTCGAACCGTCATCTTTTAAATTGGCCATCGCGACAGTTCGAGGTGCTTGCATGACTCAATTTGATGGATGTCGTTGAGTGTTTTGTTTTTCCCCGAGCCGAACTTTTAATGATGTGGAAAATTAAATCAAAGTAATAATATTAATCAACGACATTAAAATAATTTATGTTAGAACAATGTCGATAAAGCAAAGCAAAATCGCAAATGTCGAGGTTCTCAGGTCTTAGATCAAGCAATGTTTGATCTAAGCCGGTCAGGTCTTTTTGGATTCGTTTGAGTGATGATTTTAACATTTTTCTTCTTTGACTGAATAAGTAAGTTACAAAATTTAAAAAGGGTTTGGCGTTTTTAAATTCGATCAAGGGTTTTTCTTTGGGGATGAGTTTGACCAACCTCGAGTCGACTTTGGGTGATGGGAAAAACTGATGGGGGCTGATTTTATCGCCTTTGATGACATCGCAAAACAATTTGATTCCAATCGATAGGCGACCGTATGCTTTTGTGTTTTTTTGTGCGGACATCCTTAAAACAAGTTCGTCCTGAAGTAAAAAGGTCATACTTGAAAAAAGATGAAGGTGTGAAAAGAGTTTATCCATCAGTGGCGTTGACACCACATAAGGTAAATTCGAGATGACATTGATGGGTTTGTTACGCTTAAGTTCATCGTACTGAAAAGTTAAAGCATCATCGTTCAACAAAGTGAGGCGCTCATAAGATTGATGCTTTAAAAATTCAAACAGTTTCACATCTTTTTCGATGGCCAGAACATTGTTATTTTTAACCAAAAGATGGGTCAAGGCACCCAAGCCAGGTCCGATTTCCAAAACACTTTCGTTTGGCTTTGGGTTTGCAAATTTGATGATCTTGATGGCTGTGTTTTCGTTGATGAGAAAATTTTGTCCAAGTGTTTTTTTGGCTTTTAAACCAAGCTCTTGCAACAGGTGATAGGGAGATTTCATGAAGCCAATGACAGGTTGGGTAGGGCCGTTAGTGAAAGATCATTGAGAAATCCACTTTGCAAACGATAAAAAGCCGCAATGGCTATCATGGCAGCATTGTCTGTACACAGTATTGGATCAGGAAAAACAATTTGTATGTTTTGCTTCTGGAACGTATCAATGAAAGCTTGGCGAATTCGCATGTTTCTGGCGACACCACCACAAACCAAAACCGTTTTAACTTGAAAATCAATCGCCGCTTTGAGCGTTTTTTCAAGCAACATGTCTTTGATGGCCTCTTGAAAACTGGCCGCAATGTCGCCAACATCTTTTGTTCCCGAAGGTGGATTTTTTTTGATGTGATAAAGTAGGGCTGTTTTCAAACCGCTGAAACTGAATTCATAATTCGGTAATTTTGCACGGGCAAAAGGCACAGCATTGCAATTGCCTGAAGTGGCGGCTTTTTCAATCATGGGACCACCGGGAAAACCCAAATTTAACAATCGCGCCGCCTTGTCAAAAGCTTCGCCGGCCGCGTCGTCTCTGCTTTGGCCTATTTTTTGGTATTGACCAAAGGATTTGAGAATGAATAGTTGTGTGTGCCCACCCGAGGTCACGAGGCCAAGGCATGGAAAAGTGAGGGGGCTTAAAAAACCGGCCGCCAAGTGTCCTTCAATGTGATGAATGCCTATGAAAGGTTTGTTGGTTTTATAAGCCAATGCTTTGGCAAAGCTTAATCCGACCAACAAGGATCCGCTCAGTCCAGGGCCACGCGTGCAAGCAATGGCGTCAATGTCGTTTAGTTTCAGTTGTGATTCACAGAGGGCCTTTTTGACAACCCAAGTGATGGCGTGAAGATGTTCTCTTGAAGCAAGTTCAGGAACCACGCCACCATACGAGGCATGCACAGCATCTTGACTGGCCACCACTGAGCTTAAAATATGATTTCCATTTTCAACGATGGCACAGGCTGTTTCGTCACATGAGCTTTCAATAGCCAGTATGATCATGGTGCTTTGGGTATAATATCAATGGCTCTCAATTGGCAAGTTCGTTAAGTTGTTTGCGTGCTTGCTTGATGGTTTTGGTTTCTTTGCATTGAGCCAGTACTTCTTCAAAAAACAATTTTGCTTGGCTTAGCTTTTTAAGTGCTTGAAATCCCATGCCCTGTTTAAGCAGACTGTCGCAAACCTTTGTGCTTTCAGGATGCTGTTTCACCACAAGGTCAAAGGTTTGAATGGCTTTTGTGTATTCTTTTTGGTTGAAATAAGCTTGGCCCTTCCAATAAATGGCATTGGGTTTCAAATAATGTTTTGGATTTTTTTCAATGAAGTCATCAAAAGCATCGATGGCTTCCAGAGGTTTTTTTTGCTTGGTGAGTAATTGGTGGGCATGGTCGTACTGTGCTTGTGCGTCCGTTGTGCTTTGGGGTTCACCATTTAGGTTGCTTGTTGATTTGGTTTCAAACGAAGTTAGGCGCATGTCAAAATCTTGCAGCGCTTTTTGTATGTTTTCTTGTTGCATCTCGCTTTGCTTAATCAAAAGATCCATTTCGCCATGAATCGTTTTTAAGTCCGTGCGCAAATCTTCCAAAGCCACTTGATGATCGGCTTTGAACTGTCGGTTAAGTTCTTCGTGATGACCTATCTTTTGTGTGAATTCTTTGATTTTTTGATCCAAATCAAGCACTCGCTTTGAAAGCTCGTTGACCTGTTGGCTCAGTTCTTCAAGAGATTCTCGATTTGATTTTGCAAGAGCACTGTGCGCAAAGGCAACAAGAAAAACGACCACGAAAATAATCTTGTCACCTTTGCTGCAACAAAAAGAGTCTCGGTTAGTTTTGTGCAAATTGAGCTCTTCTGTTTTTTGCCCAAGTTGCTTCAGAACTGCCGGGTTCAACAGGGCGTTCCTCACCAAAACTGATGGTGTTCATTCTGTTTTGTGAAACACCCATTTTTTGTAAGTATTCTTTAACGGATCGCGCTCGCTTTTCACCCAAAGCGATGTTGTATTCATTGCTGCCACGCTCATCACAATGTCCTTCAATGGTGAAACGAGAGGATTCATTTTTGATGTTGCCAGCAAACGCTTTCAATTGCTCTCGGGCTTGTTCATTGAGTGTGGATTGATCCAAATCAAAATAAACAACTGGTGA
>JAYRVV010000373.1:0-2819 GCA_041918415.1 Bdellovibrionota bacterium
AATAACTTTATTGGTAAGCCAGTCTGTTGTGTAATAAATTTGCATGGAATCAACATGTAAACCAGCCAATGAACTTTCAGTTGGCTTTTTTTTCTTGGTTTCTTTGCAACCAAAAAATCCAAGAAGGAAAAAGTTTTTCAACTGTTTAAAAATGTGATCATCATGTTGGTGATGGTTTTAATTTCGGGTGGCATCGCCATCTACATGTACGAAAATGCCAATGAACTAAACACAAAATGGCAACAAATATTTGAAGGGTTTAGTTTGGGTAGACCAAGCCCTGTAATAAAAATTCAAACGCCTTTGCCTGAGCCTTTTGAGACTGAAATTGCACCCACCGTTGTAGAGAAAAAGGAAAAAAAAGCAGCCAAGAAAGACAAGAAAAAAATTGTCAGTTTACAAGCTCCGACACAACCCATACAGCCCACGGTGATTCAAACACCCGAAATGTCAACGGGTCAATTGGTTGAGAACATGGGCAAAGATTTAGACAGCGTCTTAGATGTGCCCGATCTTTCCCGCTTGGATCAAAGTTTACGAAAATCGAATCGAGCACCATTGAAACAAGAAAGTTTAAATCGAAAACTTAAAAAATTAAAACCTGAGGATTTGCAGATAGAAGTTAAGTTTCCTTCGGTTGCTCAGTTTTTAAAGCAAAATCCATCTCAGGAAAAAATCACCAAATCTTTTGATTTTAAATCTTATCAAAGTTCATTAAGAAGCCGATTGTATGTGGTGGAAGACTGTTACATCGATCACGAAGATGGTTTAAGACCAGGGAAAATATCTTTGTGGATTAATTTGGCTAAAACAGGAAAGGTTAAGGAAGGAAGAATTTTATTTTCTTCTTACGCAAACAGTTTACTTCAAAAATGCATCATGAGTGGGGTGAAGACAGTCACAGCCGATCCTGCGCCCTGGGAAAATTTCGCCGTGACCTACACGTTCAATTTTCAGGGAGTCAATAAAACACGTTTTTAAAATGTGTATTTTAAGCCTGCAGAAATCGAGATGGCATCCATGGGTATATCACCAAAATGATTGAAATAATTGAGTTTGGCAAACAATGAATAGTGCCGTAAAAATGTGTAGTATTCAACGCCAGCCGATCCTGCAAAACTTAAAAACATGGACTTATTGTCGACCCCAAATTTTGCGCTGGTATTTAAAACACCGGCGGTGACGCTCGCAAAAGGGCGTAAGCGACCCATCGGCCACTCAGCACGAGCTCCCAAAGCAAAGTGGTAGGTGTTTAAACCACCATCCAAGACAGAATCAGAAGGGTTGGCCTGCGCAACAGAAATGGTGGCAACTGAAATCACAGAAAGAAAGTCGCTTAAATCATAGCCAAAATTAAACCCAATTTGAAAACCGGGATTCGTGACCGTTCTACCTGCATCCAAGGGGTTTGCACTGGTGTTGGTAAAGAACATGGGACCAAAATCTGCGCCTATCGAAAAGCCTCTTTCGATTTCATTGGGCACACGGTTAAATTCACCAAACAGGGTGTCTGCCTTCGCCAAGGAACAAAATAAACACAATGCCAACACTGTTTTTTTCATCATTTTCTCCAAATCATCCAGCTACTCTAAATACAAAAGGATAAAACACCTGAACGACGCCGCCACCTGGTTTGGGAAAGGGCATGGAACGAATCACTCCCAAAACACATTGTTCAACAGGGTTTGATTTCAGTGAGCTTGACTGAATACGAGTCGTTGTTACTTTTCCAGCCAAGCCGATGGTAAAATCGGTGATGATTTTGCCTTTCAGTTGGGGTTCAATTTGAACTTGTTTTTGATAACAATATTCAATTTGTCCCAGGTGATTTCGGATGATGCGATCGATTTCAGATTTGGGGATGTTGCCTTGTATGTAAACATCTTCATCGGACACGTTGGCTGAAACCCTCACTCCGCTTTTTCCCGTTCCAAAATCCGCTACACCTGAGCCTTTAGCGCCACCACCTCGGCCTTGAGTGCCTAAACCTTGACCAAGCGATTCTGGGCGGCCACCGCCACCGGTCCCGGTGCCTTTTAATCCTTTTCCTTCTCGGTACTGACTTTCACCCGGCAAACCATATCGACCTGATGTGCTTCCAATTTTGGCAGTTCTTTCATCCAAGCCATCGTTGTCTCCAACAAGACCGGCAAAATTTGAATTTTTACCACCCAGCAATCCAAGTATGCCCATTTGACCAGGTGTCATGCTTTTGTTTTGTCCTGGTGTTCCGGGAATTCCTTTGCCTCTTCGGCCTTCAGGACCAGGCGCACGTTCTCCTTCACCTTCCATGCCTTGTTTTCCCTTACCTCCCGAAGAAGCTATTTTAACGGCAGCTGGTACGTAAGGTTTGATTTTGATTGAATCCATTCTGACAATTTCACGAATGACTTTTTCTGAAATTTTGGCCGTGTGCTTTGGCTTAGGCATGATCAACAAAAGCAGGAGAAACAAAAAGTGACAAGCCAAAGAAACCACAAGCCATCTGGCGAAGTTGGGGTCAGAAAGGTGGCTCATGATGGGAATGATAGGAACTTTTTCAGGATCAGCGATGGTTTCGAAATAAATCAATATGGTTCCCAATTCGACAAAACCACTTGAACCCTGAGGTAACAAGAAAGTTTTCATGTTTCCATCAAGTGAAGCTTGTGCTTCTTCAATGCGTTGCCAGCCTGAAGATGTGGTTTGCACGACACCATGTGCGCGATGTGGAACACGAAATTCAATGAGTCCATCCTTTTTAAACTCAAGCAGTTTGTGCTTTTGTGGTGTTAAACCTTCTAAAATTTGAAATGTGCAACGTTTTTTAGATCCAACGG
>JAYRVV010000374.1:0-2975 GCA_041918415.1 Bdellovibrionota bacterium
AAACAAGCACGGATTCTATGAATTCTGGATGTAACAAATGTCTTATTGAATCAAACATCAATTCTCATGGTTTGGTTATCGCTTTTTCGTTGTGCATTGTTTGGTTTTTGTATATTTGCAGCCCATGCACTCACATTCTATCTACGTCTGGATCGGTTTTATCGCATTTATACTTTTTTTGCTATTTATTGATCTTGGCCTGTTTCAAAAAGAAGACAAAGAAATGAAATGGAAGGAATCTTTGTTTTGGGCGATTTTCTGGGTTTCGCTGGCCATGGTGTTTAATGTTTTGGTTTACTATGTTTATGGCAAAACAGTGGCTTTGGAGTTTTTGGCTGGCTTTTTGATTGAAAAAGCGCTGAGTGTGGATAATCTTTTCGTGTTTTTGGTTATTTTCTCTTTTTTTGCTGTACCCAAAAAACTTCAACATCGCGTGATTTTCTGGGGTGTGTTTGGTGCCATGCTCATGAGAGGGGTGTTCGTTGGTTTGGGCACCTTACTTCTATCCAAATTTCATTGGGTGACATATGTTTTCGGTGGGTTTTTGGTGATCACGGGTTTTAAGACCATGTTCAGTAAAGATGAAGAGAAAGATTTATCACAAAGCCTGTTTATCAAGGTGGTCAAAAAAATCATGCCCTTATCTCCCAACTATCATGGCAATCATTTTTTTATCAAGCAAGATGGTCGATGGGTGGCGACCATGTTGTTTTTGGTGCTTTTAACGGTTGAATTCACGGATGTCGTTTTTGCGATAGATTCAGTGCCGGCGGTCTTTGCGGTTTCAAGTGATCCTTTCATTGTGTATTCGTCCAATATTTTTGCGATACTGGGTTTAAGGGCTTTGTTTTTTCTGTTGTCAGGTGCGATGGATCAACTTAAATATTTAAAGCTTGGGTTGGGTTTGGTTTTGGCCTACGTTGGTGTAAAAATGATGATGGTTGAGTTTTATAAGATACCCATCGGTGTTTCGCTGGCGATTATCGGTGGCGTTTTCGCCATTTCCATTGCGGCTTCTTTGGTCCACAATCACCTTGAGAAAAAGGCAAGCAATTCCAAAAAGAAACTCGCATCCTAAATCGTAGACCCTGAAAAAAACAATGAAAGGTTTGTATCTTGGGTTTTGGAAGAAAAAAGGGTCAAATTATTTTCAAGGTTTTGACAATTTCTTGTTTAAACTTTGCAAATTCTAGAGGGCCTTAAAAAGTGCCAGATGCGAGGCTTTGAGGCCAAATCGCCCGGAGGTGGACTTCTAGTCCATTGAGGACGATTTGGCCGAAGGTAACGAAGCAGATGGTGCTTTTTCAGGTCCGACTAAGTCATTTTTCTAAATAAGCGATACATTCAATGTGGTAGGTTTGAGGAAAGTTGTCAAAGGCCTTGATCCACTGGAGTCGATATCCATTTTCAAGCAATATTTTTAAATCCCTAGCCAAGCTTGGTGGTGAGCACGATACATACATAAGCCGCTTGATGGGGTGCATGAGTAGGGCATTCATCTCTTCTTTGATTAAGCCTTTTCGAGGTGGATCAATCAGGGCGTTTGAAAATGAAAATCCTTCTTGCAATAATTTGGGCAAAATGGTCGCAGCTTTCCCTGCACGAAATTTTGCTAAGTGACTTAGGTTGTTGTTAGATGCGCTTTGTTTTGCTTTTTCGATCGCTTGATGATCCAGCTCAACACCGTAAGTTGAAATATTTTTTGATGCAAGCCCAAGGGAAAAAAACCAACACCGCAAAACACATCAAGCACTTGTGTGTTCGTCTCAAAGAAGGTTTCTTGTACGGTTTTTAACAAAGCCAGAGCACCTTCGTCATGGATTTGAAAAAATGAATTGAAATTGAGGTGATAATGAATGGAGCCAATGGTGTGTGTAAATTGATCATCACCAAGCAAAACTTGGTAATTGTTTGAATAAGGAGAAAAATGATTATCCTTTTCAAGCAAAGTCACAAGCACAGTGAGTTGCTCAAATTCATTTTTTAGGTTTAAGCCAATGTTTTTGATTTGTTCTATGGGCTCCTGATCGGTGATGCTCAAAATCAATATGAGATTATGCGTGGTTTTTCTGATGCTGATGTAAGGGATGATGTCAGAATCATGGTTGATAAGTAGTGAATAAACGGCTTTGTACAGTCTGTCGATCGTGGGATCGACAATCATGCATTGATGAATGTCAAGCACGTGTTTTCCATCGCGATCGATGTATCCCATTTTGTGGCCTTTTCTGTGGTACACAACTTTGTTGCGATATTCAAACAAATGTTTTGGTACAAACGGAGAAAGAAATTTTGCATCCTTAATTTTACCTATTCTTTCAAGGCACTCGCTGACTTGGTCGAATTTTAATTTGGATATGAAATGTTGATTGATGTGCTGGTAATGGCATGAACCACATTCAAAGTGATTCTCACAGGGAGGATTGGTTCGAAGGTTGGATGGGTTGATGATTTCAACAATGTCGGCATAGACATAGCGTTTAAACAAGCGAGAGACTCTGACCTTAACCAAATCGTTGGGTGCGGCTCTTGGAACAAACAGCGTGAGTCCTTGATGATGTGCCACACCGTCGCCTCCGAATGCGAGTCTTTCAATTTTCACTTCAACAACTTGATCGAGATTGAGCATTTTTTGACCCTTTTTAAATTATGTATATATTGCAGGCATGAAAAAGCATATTCTTATTGCATCCGTGTTCTGCATGACTTTTGCACATGCAGGAGTGAGCGAAAAGAAGCTTGAAAAAGATAATCCTCTCAAAGCCATACCGAAGCCACCTTTGGGCATTGAAGGTGATCTTTCGTCGATACCAAATGCGCCCACTTCACAAACGATCAGGTTGGGTCGCTGGCTTTATTTCGATAAGAGGCTTTCAAAAGATGGAACCATCTCTTGCGGCACATGCCACGTTCCACAAAATGCGTTTTCAGAAATTACGGCGGTGTCAACCGGAATCAGTGGACAAAAAGGATCA
>JAYRVV010000375.1:0-11191 GCA_041918415.1 Bdellovibrionota bacterium
AACAAAAACCCGTGTGTCAAACTTGCAAGCAGGATCAATGGGTGCATTTGGGTTTTGGAACACAATCTGTTGAAAATGAGTTGTCACATCACTTTCCAGATGCGCGCATATCAAGACTTGACAAAGACACGGTCCAAAGCGCCAAATCATATGAAAGTGTACTTAAAGATTTTGCCCTTCACAAAAGCGACATACTGATTGGAACACAGATGGTCACCAAAGGCCTGGACATTAAAAACGTTTTGTTGGTGGGTGTTTTATTGGCTGATCAATCATTGCATTTTCCGGATTTTAGAGCCTGCGAAACCACATTTGATTTGATCACTCAAGTTGTCGGACGTGCGGGTCGCGGCGAGACCAGTGGACAAGCCATCATTCAAACATATCAATCTGACCATTATGCAATATTGCATGCACAAAATCAGGATTACAATTCGTTTTACGAAAATGAGATCAAATACCGTAAGACATTGGGTTATCCGCCATTTTTTGATTTGCATTTGTTTCGATTCTCATCACTGGATGAGTCCATGCTTCAAAAGGCAACCACCTGGTTTGCCAAACACGCGATTCAGTTGATCGAAAGTAAAAAATTAAACATTGAGCATTTGGGACCTAGCGAAAGTCCGTTAAAAAAAATCAATAAAATGTACAGGTTTCAAATGATTTTTAAATCTCAAAATTCCAAAAGTTTGATCGAGTTTTCAAAATGGCTGTATGTCCATTCAAAGAAAATCATGCTTGATCAAGGGGTTTTGATGAAACTTGATACTCATCCACAACGGTTTTTATGATTTTTGATAAAAATAAATTTAAATTGTTCATTGCCATATTAACGCTTGGCTTTAGTTTGACAATCGGGGTTATTTCTTTTTTACAATCGATCGATCTATTGAATAAACCTTCACCCGGTTTTTTCTTTGGCCCGAATTCGTTGGTGTCCATCGGTCAAAGAAAATCTTGGAATGGGGTCAACGCCGGCTTGAAGGCTTTAGATAAAATTGTGGCCGTCAATGGTCATTTCATTCAATCACATCGAGATGTTTTTTCGATCGTCAATGAATCTCCCGTGGGCACGATGGTTAAATACCAAGTTGTGCGCAATCATCAAATCATGAACGTTAATGTTCCAACTGGAACTTACACACTTGGCGATTTTATTGTGGTTTGCCTTGTTCCCTTTCTAATGGGATTGCTTTTCATTTCATTTGGTGCAGTTGTTTACTTTAAAACACCCTTGGCCAGAGGAAGATTGGTCTATTTACTCATCTGCTCGTTGATTGGCCTGTTTTGTATAACGTTGTTTGAAAATCACACGACATACCGATTTTTTTCAATCAGTTTGATGTACCCTTTGATTGGCTCAATGGCTGTTCATTTGTTCTCAATGTTCGTTGAGAAACAAAGAACTCGATCCAACATTGCCGTGATTTTATTTTATGCGGTTGGGTTTGTGTTGGTTATTGCTAGACTTTATTTTTTTAACGACCAAGCGCATTCCCAACAGTTATCAAAATATTCAAGTATATTTTCTTTGTCGGTCATTTTAACCAGTCTGTATTTGATGGTGTTTGCTTACAGCGAAACCAAAAACCAAGACATGAAAGATAAAATAAAAATCATGTTCATCGGCTTGTTCATCGCTTGTTCAGTCATCATCGCCTACGCATTTCGTTTTTTGAGTGAATCAAAGTTTTTTTATTTTGATGAAGGTATGATTCTAACATGTGCATTTCCATTGTTCATGTCCTATGCCATTGTCAGAAAAAATATTTTTGGACTGGATCGAGTCATTCGCGGCACCCTGAGTTATTTTTTTTCGTCTTCTTTGATATTGATTTTCTATTTGGGAATCATTTCAACAGTAAAAAGTTTTTTACCTCCTAACAAATACGGTGAACAAATCAATGTGTTCATGGTGATACTTGCTGCCGTTTTGGCTTTGATTTACAATCAAACCAGAAACCTTGTGAATGATATTCTCAATCGTTTTATTTTTAAAAACCAACATCAAGTCAAGGAAGCTTTACTCAAATTGTCCAACTTGTTAACCAGCGAGAAAAATTTTCAACAAGAATTTTCAGAGATGGGCAAGCAATTGGTTGATGTATTACACATTGAAAAAGCCTCATTTTTTATTGCATCTAAATCTTTACCTGGACACAAACAGTCTTTTTACTTTTTATGGCCAAAACCTGTTGCATTAAGCAATGCTTTTTCTTTGTTTCAGTCGGAAGGATTGTTTGATTTACATCGAGGGGATCTTAACATCATTGATGTTGAAGACTTTGTCTCGAATCAACCGGGCCATTGTGCTCAATCCATGGCTTTTCTGAAAGCCAACCGCATCGCCATTTTGATCACACTTAAAACACAGGACAAGCGATTTGGGTTTATTTTACTTGGACAAAAAATATCCAAAGAGCAATTTGATCAAAATGATTTTGATGTTTTAAGGCCTCTGTTTGAAAAAATGATTTTAATTTTGCACAACGCTGAGTTGATCGAAAACACTTCACTCAATGCAAGAATGGCGGCACTTGGCAACATGTCCAGTGTTTTAATTCATGACATTAAAAACCCTTTGACCACAATTAAAATATCCGCTGGCAGCATCAAAAAAAGATTCAAAGAAGGAGACCACTGTTTTGAACTGGCAACTTTTATTGAAGAAGAAGTTGATCGCATGAACCAAACCATCACCGAAGTGCTGACGTTTGCAAACCCAGCTTCAAAGGTGTTTGAAACGTGTTCTTTAAACAGCATTTGCCTAGAGACATCACAAAGACTCAAGACCATTTTTGATGAAAAAAATGTCAAACTTGATTTTTTGCCCAGCCTTGAAGAAAAACACATTGATGCCAACCCCATACGTTTATCAAGAGCCATTGAGAACTTATTGATGAATGCTTTGCAGGCGAGTCCCAAAAATTCAAGCGTGATTCTGGGCACCAAGTTTGATCAGCAAAGTGAAGACACTGAACAAATGATAATGTTTGTTAAGGATCAAGGTGGCGGCATCGTCCCGTCAATTCGTGAAAATATTTTTCAACCTTTTTTCACCACAAAACCCTCAGGTACAGGTCTTGGTTTATCCATCGTCACTCAAGTGGTTGCCGAACACAACGGAAAATTAGACTTAAATTCCATCGTGAATGTTGGCAGTGAGTTTGTCGTCACTTTACCGGTCCATGGCGCATAAGACGTCGGGCCTGAAAAAGTACCATCTGCTTCGTTATCTTCAACCAAATCGTCCTCAATGGACTAGAAGTCCACCTCCGGGCGATTTGGTTTCAAAGCCTCGCATCTGGCACTTTTTGAGGCCCTCTAGAAATTGCAAGGTTTAAACAAAGAAATGTGCAAAGCCTTGCAAAATTTTTGCCACTTTCTTCTCCTGAAACTCAAGGTTGAAGCCTATCGTTGATTTCTTCATGGACGGCTAAGACGCTTTACCTTTGCATGCCAAATTGGTATGTCCTGTGGAATGCTTGATAAAAAGAACATTCTGGTCGTTGATGACGAACCCAAAATGTGTCGGTCCATCGAAATATTGCTCAGCGAGGTTGGCGTTTACAATGTAATCACGGCTACGAGTTTTTATGAAGCTGTTTCAAAATTAAATGCTCAAATTGATTTGGTGATCACCGATTTAACCATGCCGGGAAAATCCGGCTTGGATGTTCTAAAGTCCGTGCTTTCAACACATCAGAACATTCCAGTTTTGATCATGACTGCCTACTCAAGTGTGGAGTCTGCCATCAATGCAATTAAGCAAGGCGCTTTTGATTACATACAAAAACCTTTTGACCCTGACCAATTTTTATCCCTGATTGCAAAAACCCTTGACCAAACCAAAACAGATAAAACCAAGCATTTTCCATTGGTTCATCGATTTGGGGACATCATAGGCAAAAGCGCAATCATGCAAGACGTTTATTACCGCATTGAAAGAGCCAGCCAAACCGATTCCACCGTTTTGATCACTGGGCAAAGCGGAACGGGTAAAGAACTCGTCGCCAAAGCTGTGCACTACGGAGGACTTCGAAAGCAAAAACAATTTGTGGCATTAAATTGTGCGGCGGTACCGGAAAATCTTTTGGAAAGCGAATTGTTTGGTCATGAAAAAGGTTCATTCACTGGGGCCTACAGTTCCAAGGAAGGCAAATTCGAATTGGCCAACACAGGTACCTTGTTCTTGGATGAGATTGGTGAAATGCCGGTAAACCTTCAAGTGAAACTGCTTCGTGTGTTGCAGGAAAAAACATTTGAGCGAGTGGGTTCAAACAAAGCCCTAAACGTTGATGTTCGAATCATTGCTGCAACCAACAGAGATTTAAAAAAAGCGGTTGAAGAAGGTTTGTTTAGAGAAGACCTCTTCTATCGCATCAACGTATTAAACATTGAGCTTCCTGCACTCAAACAAAGAAAAGAAGACATAGCACTTTTGGTGGAGCATTTTTTAAGTGAGAAATCTCGCAAACTCGGAGTGCAAAAAAAAAGTCTCAGCCCGGAGGTTTTTGAAAAACTTAAAAGCCATGATTATCCTGGAAATGTTCGCGAATTGGAAAACATCATTGAACGCGCTGTTGTGATTTCAAAAAATCAGATTTTAGAATTGGATGATTTTCCCAATTTTCAGCAGGACCTTAAAAGCACCCGCTTAGCCAATGAAATCTCAATTGAAAATGGATTTGGCGTTCTTGACGATTTACACAAGCAAATGGAAAAAGATTTGATAACCCGAGCACTGAAATCATATCCACATCATTCAAACGAGCAATTGGCCAAAGTTTTGGGAACCTCAAGGCGGGTGTTTGAAATGCGTTTAAAAGCGCATAACTTGTTGAAATCAAAGAAGTAATCTAACGTTGCAGGTCTTTTAAAATCGTGGTAGAAAGTGCGCTTTAAACTGGAGGCATTATGTTAGAAACAATTGAACGAGGTATGAGTGTGACAAAAGACAGCCACAAAAAAAATTCTGAATTCACCATTTTACCCCAACCCAAATCCATCATCCGCCGTCAATCACGTGAAGAGCTTCGCATGATGGCCAAGCAAGAAGAAGTCACCACTCGCTGGGGCGCAGCCTCTTATATTCCTAAATTCAAAGCACGATCAGCCGCGTTCACGCGCACCACAGTTGATCAACAAGTCACTTTAGAAGATCGTAAAATCATTTTACAAATTCAAGAATACCTCAAAAATCAAGAGATCATAGAAGTAGACCGCCAAATGTGCCAAGGTCCAATCGGCGATGCTTTTGCATGTCGCTTATGGGTCACCAAGAAATACGCTCGTTTGGCAAATATGTTTCACGCAAGTCTTGGGCCCATCAATGGTACTTTTGAAAAACCGGATTTATTTTTAATTGATGTTCCAGAATACGAAGGCGAACGACGCATTTTGGTGGATCCAGATGCTGGTGTCACATACGTGCTGGGCTCTGACTATTATGGTGAAATCAAAAAAGGGTTTTTACGCATGGTGATGTACCGCGCAAAACTCGAGGGTGGCTTGGGTCTTCATGCTGGCTCTAAAGAAGTTTGGGCCAAAAATGCAAAGACGAATCAAATCGAGCGAAGTGGCATTTTGTTTTTTGGTTTATCGGGAACCGGTAAAACAAGCCTAACTTGTCATGACTTTAATTTGGATGAAGCTTCGGGAGAGAAGTGCCGTGTGCGACAGGACGACGTTGTGATTTTAAGAAAAGACGGGTCTGCACGAGGAACGGAAATTGAAGGCTTTTACATAAAAACCGAGGGATTAAACCCTGTGGATCAAAAAGCGCTGTATCAAGCCGCTTTGAGTGACAAAACCATTTTTGAAAATGTTTTTGTGGATGAAAAAGGCGAAATAGATTTTGAAAACACGGCCATTTCCAAAAATGGCCGTGCTGTTGCACCGGTTCGCATGGTGATCAACACCGATGGCGACATCGATTTGCCCTTGGCCAACAAAATCTTTTTCATCACCAGAAATCCTTTGACTCCTCCAGTGTCAAAATTAACTCAAAAACAAGCTGCCATCGCGTTCATGTTGGGCGAATCTATCAAAACTTCTGCTGCAGATCCCAATGCCAAAGGTGAGGCGGTGCGAGAAGTGGGTACAAATCCCTTCATTGTCGGATCATTGGATGACGAAGGCAATCGCTTTTATGATATTTTAAAAGCTAACCCTAAAATGCAATGTTATTTGCTCAATACAGGTAAAGTTGGAGCTCACCCTGAACGGTCAAGAAAAATTAAAATATTGGAAACCATTGCTTTGCTTAGAGAGATCTGTAGAGATGGCATTGAATGGAAAAAGGACGACATGCTTAACCTTGAAATCCCTAAAAAAGTTCAAGGTTTGGACATGACTGACTTTGAATTTTCAAAATTTTACACACCAAACGAATTGAATGAAGCGCTGTCACACTTAAGAAAAGAACGCAAAGTGTGGCTTGATCAGTTCAGAGATTTAAACACTGAAATTTTAGACGAGCTTTACTGACGAGTGAAGTTCCTCTAACAAGGAACATGGGTTGAACATTAGCCGAATTACAACTTGGGTTGTTTTTTCACTTACGCTGAGTCAGGTCGTGCTTGCTCAAGCCAGCATCAGTTTGGATTTGCCACAGGCCATCAAGCGATCCATTGAGCATTCGCTGAGCATTGAGGCTGTTTCGTTTGAAGTTGAGGAAGCAAAGCAGAAACTCGCTCAAGCCAAAGCCGCGTATGTTTTACCCAACCTCACACTCCAAACTTTTCTTGGACCCATCACTGATCTTCCCACTGGGTATGGACCTGAAGCCAATTTTCCAAATTTGAACACCAACATCACCGATCTGGGTTGGTTTGTCAGAACTAAAATTGAGGGCATTCAACCCATCTTTGCGGGTAACAAACTTCAGCACTTGAAAAAGGCTGCACAAAATGGTGTCGAATCGTTTGAGGCCAAAAAAAAGGTTAAACGAAATGAGCTCATTTATCAGGTCAAACAGGTTTATTACGGCTTGACTTTTCTTTTAAGTTTGAAAGAATTTTTAGTCGAAATCAAAGATAAATCTGATGATGCGCAAAAGCGTGTAAAAAACTTATTGGAATCCGGAAGCAGCGAAGTCACAGACATTGATCTATTAAGAATCACCGCTTTTCAATCTGAAACAACCAGACGCATCATTGAAACCACTTATGGCATTGACGTTGGATTTGAAACTTTAAGAATATTAACTGGATTTAACCCTGGAACCAAATTTGAAATACAAGATAAAACTCAAAAACTGGAACCATTTGAATTTAAAAGTGTAGATCATTACATACAAAGAGCATGGGTCGCCAGACCTGAAGTGGATCAAATCAAAACAGGTGTTCAAGCACAACAGCATTTGGCCAAATCTAAAAAAGCTGATTACTTCCCTCAAATATTCTTAGGTGGGAGATGGACCTATGCAAAAGCACCCGGCAGGGTTGACATCGACAACCCCTTTCTTGTCGATGATTTCAATACTAACAACGGCGGTGCAACCTTGGGGCTTTCGCAAAATTTGTCTTTTCATATTGTGAGAAATCAATACAAAGAAGAATTTGCAAAATTTTTAAAAGCCAAAGCATCGATGAATCTTGCTTTGCAGGGCATGGAACTTGAGATTCGTAAAGCTTATGCTGAAACCGTCTCAAAATATGAAGCATCTGCAGAGGCTGAAAAAGGGTTTAAGGCTGGGCGTAGCTGGGTGTTAGCATCGAGTCTTAATTTTTCTGCTGGCTTGGTGCCTGTGCAAGACCTTCTTGAAGCTTTCATCGGTTATTCTAGAGTAAAAGTTGGGTATTTAGATATCATTCGAGAATACCAATCTTCATTGGCGAATCTTTCACGTGTTGTAGGCGAAGAAATCACGGCCATCAATTATTAACCATGAATCAATCAGACAAGTTAAACAAAGTGTCTTTCATGATCACTTCGACTTTAAGATCATGGTGGGTGTTGCGTGTGATTGCACCCATTGAAAAATTATTAATTAAAAAAAACATCAGTCCAAACCAGATCACCATTACAACCACCATTTTATCCATCGGTGTCACTGTGTTGTTTGCAAATGGTTTGATTTTAATTGCCGGTTGGTACGTGTTATTACTTGGGAGCCTTGATATTTTGGACGGACGGGTCGCAAGAGCCACCCAGCAAGTCACAAAACATGGAGAATTTTTAGATGCTTCGTTGGATCGATATCAGGATTTTTTCATGATTTTAGGGCTTGTGCTGTATTTTAGAACACACTGGATTGCCGTGTTTGCCCTTTTGGCCATGGCCGGAACTTTTTTTGTTTCTTACGTCAGGGCCATGGCTGACAATGTGGACGTGGATGTTTCACGCGTAGGCACATTGCAAAGACCGGAAAGAATTTTTTTGGTGGGTTTTGGATCCATCTTAAGCTCCATCATCAAAACTTCCTTATACCCTTTCGTTGCAAACCCAGGCGATCATGTGCTGATGGCTGTTATCATTGTGTTGGCCATTGGAACAAACTGGACAGCCATACACCGAATACGGTATGCAATCGGACAACTATCTAAATGAGGAGAATCAATGAATAAAAGCTTATGCGTTTTATTAATCATTTTGTGCTTTGGTGCTTGCGCGGCTAAATCCAACCAATTACAAAACAATACTTCTAACGTTTCCAAGGAAATCAAATCTGTCAATGCCCAGCCTGAAATAGCAAACATTGAGCCCAAGCAAATTGAATCAAACACTCAAACCGTCAGTGTTATCAAAGAAACCTCATCTTCAAGCCAAGAACGAACCCCGTTGAAAGTGATACAAGATTACACCAACGAACTTAGATCCATCGTCTACGATGAACCCATCAAGCAAGGGCAAATCAATAAACCCAAAGAAACAAAAATTGCAAACAAAGTTAAGCAGTTCTTTAATTTTAAGGAATTGGCCAAGCAAAGTTTAGGAAAACACTGGGCAAAAACCCCATCAAAGAAGCGAGAGAAATTTTCTGACCTTTTCACAAGACTTGTTGAAAAATCTTATCTTGCACGCTCAAGATCGCTGATGGGCAACTATGAGCTTCAATTTAAAAATGAAACCATCTCCCAAACAAAATCAAGGGTGACCTCAACGGTATCAAGAAAAGATGCCAACATCGATATCACTTATGAACTTTTAAAAGAAAATAACCGTTGGATGATCTACAACATTATTCTGGATGATGTTGATCTGATCAGAAACTATCAATCACAGTTTAATCAAATAATATTAAAAAAGGGCATCGATCAACTTTTAACTCAAATGGAAAGCAAACTCTCCAATAACGACGATCCAAAAGTTAATCTTTAATTTTTGTGAGTCCACAATTTAAGCATTGCATATTTCTTTTGCTTGATGGCGCAAGGCCGGATGTTTTAGAAAACCTTGCCCTCAATGGTGATTTGCCAAACTTCAAGAAGCTTTTTTTCGATCAAGGACAATACACAAAAGCTGTTAGTGTTTTTCCGTCCACCACCGGGCCAGCTTATCTTCCATTCTTGACAGGCAAAACTCCAGGTGAATGCAACATTCCCGGCATTCGTTGGTTGGATCGCGCTTCCTTTGCAAAAAATCCACATTCAACCCGATCGAGAAGAAGCTATGTTGGCTATGAGAGTTTTTTTCTCAACCGCGATTTAAACCCTTCCATTCAAACCATTTTCCAAAAAATTCAAAATGGTTTCTCAATTGCATCGTTGATCAACACCGGCGCTGTGCAATCAAAAAACATTTATTCTTATCTGCATCCGCTTTCCATGTTTGTGGCCAAACTAACGCACGCATGGTCAATGGTGGATCACATGACGTATGAACTTTTATCCAAAGCCATTGATCGAAATCACCCTTTTATTTTTGCTTCTTTTCTATCGATCGATGAATTGAGCCATTTGACTGATCCGTTTTCACCAAAGACCATTGCCATATACAAACAGTTGGATCAAAAACTTGCAGCCCTCGTTCTTAAACTAAAAAGTCTTGGTAAATATGACGACACACTTATTTTATCTAGCGCTGACCATGGTTTAACACAGACCAAAAGACACCTTGAACTTTATAAAGTGATTGAGGATGCCGGATTAAAAACCTTTTACTACCCCAACATATTTAGAACAAATGTACAAGCCGCCTGCATGGTCTCGGGCAATGCTTTTGCAAACGTGTATGTTAAAAGCATGGATGGTTGGGACAGGCCAAGCTTTGAGTCTGATTTTCAAGCCACCGGATTGTTGTCCATTCTACTTTCACATGAAGAAATCGATCACATCATTTACAGAAAGGCGATAAACCATTACGTTGTTTCAAGCCTGAGAGGTTCGTGTGAATTTAAAGTGAGTGGCAAAACCATTGTTGATTATAAAGTTACCCAACAAGATCCCCTTGAACTGCCAATTACGCCTTTGTCTTTAGAGCAATCATTTGAAGTCTCATTCAACGGCAACTATCCGGATGCCATCTTTCAAATTCACCAATTGTTTCAAAGTCCTAGATGTGGTGACTTGTTGGTTTGTGCTAAACTGGGTTGCGATCTTAGAAAGCGGTTCGAAATTCCAGAACATTATGCCTCCCATGGATCGCTTCACAAAGAACACATGCTGGTTCCACTCATGTCCAGTAGCCGATCAATTATGTTTGAACAAAAAAGAACAAGCGAAATATTTAACGTTGCATTAAAAGCACTATTGTAGCGGTTTGATCTCCGACTTATCCACGTACAACGGCGTTAACGTATGACGAAAATCTCCGTTTTCAAGCATGGTGATCTTTCCACACACGGCATCTTTATTTTTTATGCTTAGAAAATACTTAGATGGATCTTGTTCACTTGAAATAAAAAAATCAAAAACAATGGATGCGCTGTCAAACGCATGAGCTTCGATGATGCTTGGCTCTTCACCATATTTTTCATAAAATTTTGTGACAAAGGAACTTACGACTGGATCATTTTTGTTTTTGAAAAAACCATCGAGAAAAAGAATACTTTGATTGGTGTTTAAAACTGATCTGGATAAAAGCATTTGGGAATTCCATAAATTGGTTCCAAGAATATACGCGCCATAAACCTCATAGTAAGACAGCGATGGAATGATTTGTAAGGCTCTTTCAATACCATCTGGAACGAACAGGGCTTCAAAATCAATGTGCGGCGGAAGTTTACTCGATGGGAAACATAATT
>JAYRVV010000376.1:0-1613 GCA_041918415.1 Bdellovibrionota bacterium
AGTCTTTTGTGTGAAGCTTGCATATTTGCTTGATTGCGTTTGCATATCGATTTAAAAAACGTTTTGTGTTTTGTGGTCGGTCTTCAAACGGCACAACGATCTTACAACTTGCATGACCGATGGCTGGACTTAACAAGATGCTGTCGTTTAAACCATAAAGATCGCCCAGAACATTAAAATGAATGTTTTGCTTGGATAATGATTTTATTTTTTCAATTAAAAATTTTATATAATCTTGTCCTTTGCCAAAGTGATGAAATCCAACCTTGCAGTCAAAAGTGAAGTTGAACTGATCCAAGGTTGAAAAACGAAAACCCTCGACTGTACAATGATCTACGTTCAAGTGTTTCGACAACTTAAAATAATCTTCGATGAGTTCACGTGCGCTTTGGTATTGCACATTGCTGATCAGGATGGCATCAAGCTTGCTCATTGAGCATGTCCATGATGGCATTGTAGATGTCTTGGTATTGTGCAATGAGTGCGGTTTCCAATGTGTGTGCCAAACCCAAGCCCGGGGTGTTTTTACCCAACAACACTTTGGGCTTCACTTCAAGTTCATAAAAATGATGATCCAAAATGATTCTTAAAACATGTTCTGCAAAATTGGTGATTTCAGTGTCTTCGTTGACAATCAAAACCCGTTTGGTTTTAGACACAGATTGAGAAATGGTTTGGATATCCAGAGGAATCAATGTTCTAAGATCAATCACATCAACGGCGTGCCCTGTATCATTGTAGATGTTTTTTGCAACCTCAAGGCACAAAGGCAACATGCGACCATAACTGATGAGTGTTAATCGATCACCTTTGAAAACGACCTTGGCTTGACCGATGGGTGTTTTATAAATTTCAACATCCGGCCAAGTTGGTTTCCATTCGCTTCGATCACCCAGCGGCGCATCGATCATTTGGGATAAAGTTAAATCATCTTGCGTAAGGCCATGGATAACGTCATGGGTGTTCACGCGAATCAGTGATTTTGGATACAGGTACAAAACCGGATTGGGATCGATGATGCTTGAAATCAGCAAGCCGTATGCATCCAAGGGATTTGATGGCAAAACAATTTTTATTCCTGGAATGTGAGATGCAATCGACTCAAAAGAATGCGAATGGTAAATGGACCCGTGTATTCCAGAACCCACAGGTGTCATGACAACCATGGGCAATTGAAATGCACCGTGTGTGGCCCACCTTAAATTGCCCGCAAGTTTCAATAAATCAATGCTGTTAAAAATGTAATCACAAAACTGAATTTCACACACGGGCTTTTGCCCAACCAAGGCAAGCCCGATGCACATGCCGATGATGCCACGTTCATCCAAGGGTGTATTCCAGGCTTTGCTTAACCCTTGTGTGCAAGTAAAAACTCCCCCCAGTGGTGGCCCCACATCTTGGCCAAATATTTCTTCAACACCCAATTTGGTTTCTCCAACATGCAATGCAAGTCTGATGGCTTGAGCGATCGATGGCATAAATCAACTTGCCCACATGTGATCAAAAACGCTTGAAGGGGATGGAAATGGCTCTTCTCTAACCTGTTTGAGCGCTTCAAATGCTTCCTGCTCGTATTGTTGTTTGATGTTTTCGCAATCTTGCTCAGAGATGAT
>JAYRVV010000377.1:0-2974 GCA_041918415.1 Bdellovibrionota bacterium
CAAAGAGTTGTTGCAAAGTGTGCTAAACCTGCAGACAGGGATATGGATGGGGAATAAAGCACTTGTATGGCCTAGTGAAATGAACATGATTTTTTTAGAGAGAAATTATCGGGGAAAAGGTTATGTCATTTATTTCATTCACGATCTCATTGAATTGTTCTTGGTTGGTCTGGTACAAGAAAGCGACAAACCCATACTTTTTAGATTAACCCGTGATGGGGATGTGTTGGGAGATGTTCAATCAGATGTCGTACCTGATGTTCTGATTAAAGAATTAAAAAATCGTGAAAAATCTAAAGTGATGAGGGTTCAGGTGTCTCGAAGTTTACTTCCTCATGAAGAAGAAATGTTCATGAAATCGTTAACAATACAAAACATCCAGATATTTTCCAGCGACTTTATCTTTTTTAATCAGTTTGGGGCACTATCATCAGAGCTGAAAGGACAATACAGTAAAGATCCCGTTCTTGTTTATCCAGAGTTTAAATCGTATTTACCAAGTGATTTTAACCAACCTCAAACAATATTAAACAAGTTAAAAGTCAAAGATCTTATTTTTCATCATCCTTACGATTCATTTGATTCGTTCATCAAGTGGATTGAATCCGCCACGATGGATGAAAATGTGCTGAGTATAGATCAAACCATCTATCGGATGGATGCATTGTCACCCTTGGCCAACTTGTTGAAACATGCGGCCAAGACAAAAAGAGTCAGGGTGTTCATTGAACTAAGGGCCAGATTTGATGAGTACAACAATTTAAAACTGGCCAACGAGTTGAAGTTTGCCGGATGCCAGGTGTACTTTGGTTTTGGAAAGCTAAAGCTTCATGCAAAAATGGCTTTGATCGTACGCAAGACACAAAATGGGCAAGAATATTTCACTCATCTTTCCACAGGAAATTACAACAGCGTTACAGCAAAACAATACGTCGATATCGGTTTGTTCACTTCCAATGAAAGCATTGGTCAGGATGCCAAGCACTTTTTTGATTCTTTAAGTCAATCCTTAATACCCCAAAAGTTTAAAACGCTGGTTTTGGCTCCCACTCAACTGCATCAAACGATGGTGAAATATATTGATCAGGAGATTAAAGCGGCCAAAGATGGTCAGCCCGCTTCCATCATTGCCAAAGTGAATGCTTTGGTTGATCCGAAGATGATCCAAAAATTGTATGAGGCATCGAATATGGGGGTCAAAATTGACTTGATAGTTCGAGGTCCATGTTCTTTGATTCCCGGGTTCATTCAATTTAGTGAAAACATTCGAGTCATCAGCGTTGTGGATCGCTTCTTAGAGCACAGTCGAATCTATTATTTTAAACATTCAAAAAAAATGTTTCTATCAAGCGCAGATTGGATGCCAAGAAATTTTTTTAAGCGACTGGAAATCGCATTTCCAATTTTGGATGATGCTTTGTATAATTTTTTTGAAAATTGTTTGCTCCCTGCTTACTTATTGGATGGTGTGAAGGCCAGAAAGATGAATTCCAAAGGACATTGGGCGCTTAAAGATGCTAAGGGTGTAATGGATTTTGAAAAAGACTATCCTTATCCGACGGGAGGACAAAAACCAATGCGAGCTCAACAATATTTTGAACACTTGGCCAAAAATAAATACAAAGATACCCCGTTATTTGGTCGCTGATTCGATGATGATGGTTCGTCTAAAGACTTTCTCTAAAAGCAGAGATTTAAATCTTGCACGCATGATGTTGATTGCATCGCCCTTACTTGTGATCAATCGTATGGTTGACGAATTGTGATTTATTTTTTTGATGGTGATGGGCGTCTGTGGGTTGCGGTTTAATCCATCTGCGATTCTTAATAAGCCAAGTGTTACTAAAAAAGGTTTTACATCCTCTTTGGTGAATGTTGTCTTTGCATTTTCCAAAATGGATTGACCCATTTTATGTTCTTTGGCCAATTGTGAAATGATGTGTTGGTCGTAAGGTCTTAAGAAAGGTAAATGTGCATGTTTGATGATGTGCTCGCTGTGAAGTTCGTGCTTGTTGTGATCTATGGTTTTCCCGACATCGTGTAGAATGCAGGCCATTTGACCCAACATAAACCAGCGCTTTTTTAAGCCATGTATGGGATGAAGATTTGAAAAGAGAATATTAAATGTGTTTAAAACCAATTTCTCATGCTTGGTGTAAGTTTTTTGATCTTGTGCGTATTGTATAATTTTTTTTACATCTTCATTGCGCAGAGTTTTTTTGTAAACAGGGCTGCGTTTTGCAATTTCATGTGCAATCAAACCATCGCGAAGAGAGTATTTTGTGGTTTTGAAGTTTTTGAATCTAAAATGGCGCAAGATTTCATTGAACAACAACACTCCCGGTTTGATAAGGTGAATGCGTTGTGAATCAATGTTTGAAAGTTTAAACATTTGTTTTTTAGGAAGAAGGGCAACGTGACCGTAAAGTTCATTGACCTTTTTTGCGCTGAGTTTGGGCTGTCTTCTTTTGTTTTTCAACATTCTTTCAATGTTTCGAATGGTGCCGCTTGATCCATAGGCGGTGTTAAATTTATTAAAAAATGCTTTTGGCTTACAATGTTTGTTCAATACAGATTGAATGTAGGCTTTTGCCTTTTTGTCAGCACAGGCCTCATCACCTAAGTAAAACAAGTGATAGAGTCTGGAGACGCCCAGTGGCAAGCTAAACGCGTGCTGGATAGCGCTGTTTTGAATAAAAGAGACTTCTGTGCTCCCTCCACCAATGTCAATCAAGGCAAATCGTCGCATAAGATTATTTTCAAAATAAAGAATGCCATTGGCGATGAAAAAAGCCTCTTGCTTGCCAGATAAAACTCGCACTTTGATTTTACATTGACTTAAAATGTTTTTTAATACGGCTTTTTGATTTCGAATGCTTCGAAAAGTGCTGGTGGCATATGCATGTATAAAATCCACCTGATGCTCTTTTGAAGTTTGGTAAAAACTTTGAAGTGTTGAAATCACTTTGTTTTC
>JAYRVV010000378.1:0-14875 GCA_041918415.1 Bdellovibrionota bacterium
AATTCACAGGACATTTTTTATACACCTACTTTTGTTAGAACACTATTGCATGCATTGGGATTAAAAGAAATTGGCCATGAAGTTTCTATTGTTAGCTTTATTGAACCAAGAAGAAATTACGACAAACCCATTCTTCAGAGTGAGGACATCCAGATTCCATATTATGAATTTTCTCCGTTTTCAATATTTAAAAACATTTTTATTTTTTTAAAGTTAATCCAAAAATATGACCTTATCTGGATTGAAAAAAGCGCTCCCTATATGGTTTTACCTTTAATAATCGCAAATCTTTTTTACGAAAAACCGCTACATTATGACTGGACAGATTCTGATGCAGATTTTGCTAAAAGAACATATAAGTATTCCGTTTGGCCCTGGTTGGTAAATCTATACGAGAATAATTTTCCCACTCTCAGCAAAACAATAAGTTCAGCAAGCATTTATTTAAAAAATCGTTCTGAAAAATATAAAAAACCAATCTTATTTTTACCTGCATCTGTAAACTGTAATTTTAAAATTAGATCGGAAAATAGCAGATCTATTTTACGAAAAAAATTAAATTTAGATGCAAAAACAACAGCTTTTATGTTTCTTGGAGGACTTGAAGCTGGAACATATGTTAACCATATAATAATGGCTTTTGAGAAGGCATATGAACAAAATAAAAATATTCATCTAATTATTGTAGGAGGAGGTACATATTTAGAAGATCTAAAATTAATGGTGCACGCAATTAATCTAAATCACTGTATTACTTTTACCGGGTTAATCTTGAATTCTGAAGTAAACGAATGGGCAAGCGCTTGTGATGTTGCGTTGGCTCCTATGCAAGAAAACAATTATACAATTGCAAAAAGTCCAGTTAAAATTGTTGAATATTTAAGTTTTTCGCTTCCAATTATTGCAGCAAACGTTGGAGACTGCAAAAATTTAATTGGAGATGCAGGAATTATAATAAACGATTATAGTGTCGACAGCCTGAATGAAGCAATTCTGAGCATTTCTTCAAAAAAGGAATTAATAAATGAACTCTCGATTATTGCAAGAAAAAGAGCTGAAGATAATTTTCACTATTTAAAAACAGCTCACAAAATAGAAATGTTTTTAAAAAATCAATATATCGATTTATTTTGATACATAAATAATAAACTCAATACTTGGAGTATTTTATATCATGTTCATAAGCGTTAATTTTTTATTTTGCTTTCTTAATTTTCTAATCATCATTCACGGCTTCATCAAAACAAAAAAGCTGAGCGATGTGCAAGAAGGGTCTTGTGACAAGCCTGTCACCATCATCTTTTCGGCAAAAGATGAGCAAAACGATATTCAAAGAGCTGTAGAAAGTTTTTTAAATCTAGATTACCCAAATTATTCGATCTTAGCCGTCAATGACCGATCAAGCGACAACACAGGTCACATTCTTGATGAATTGGCCAAAAAACACCCAAAACTGTCCGTCCTGCATGTTCATGAATTGCCACAGGGCTGGATGGGTAAAAACCATGCCCTGTTTAAAGCCGTTCAAATGGTTCATTCGGACCTTATCTTATTTACGGACGCAGATGTTTTGCTTCACCCCAAAGCCCTGTCAAAAGCCGTCCATTATTTTGAATCCAAAAACCTAGATTACCTGCCCATCATTCCCAAAGTCACATCCAAATCCAAGGGCCTTCAAATGATGCTCAATTATTTTTCATTTCATTTTTCAATCATCTTTAGGCCCTGGAATGCCAACACAAAAGACAAAACCAGTTTTTTGGGTATCGGCGCGTTCGGTTTAATCAAAAAAAGCGCTTACCTTGCCGTGGGTGGACACGAGGCCTTAAAACTTAGGCCTGATGAAGACTTACGCCTGGGTCAGCGTCTCAAACACAAGGGCTATAAATTAGACACCTTGCTAGGGCAATCACAAGTTTGCGTTGATTGGTATCAATCCCTTAAAGAGCTTTTTTTTGGTTTGGAAAAAAATATTTTTGCCGGCTTTGATTACAGCGTTTCAAAGACCATGGCCGCCCTTTTGGTGATTGTTTTGATTGAAATCATACCTTTTGCCCTTGTTGTTTTCAAACCAAATGCTTGGCTTTTTCTTGCTTTATGTATTCTTCTCATTTCAACAACGCTTAACGCAATAAAATTAGGCATACCCTTGTGGACCAACCTTTTCTTTCCTTTAAGCGCATGCATTTTTACGCCCATCATTTTTAACTCCATGTACAAAACATTGACTCAAAACGGGGTTTATTGGCGAGGCACTTTTTACCCTCTGGAAATGCTTAAAAAGAATAGTTATTTGAAATAAACTTGTTTAGTATCTAAACCCATGAAGCTGGCCAACCAGATGAATGTTTCGCTCTTTAAAGAGGGCTTCAATGTGCTCAAGGTTTTGCCCTCTTATTACTTGAATAAAACACTCACACGGCCTGTCTCAGTTAATTTGATCATTTCAACACGGTGCAATTCAAAATGCATAACCTGTGATTCGTGGAAACTCAAAGACCATGATAACGAGCTAGCTCTGAACCATTACGAAAATTTAGCCAAAAGTATCAAAGAACTTAACATACCCCTCGTCACCATTGGTGGAGGAGAACCAACCATCCACCCACAATTTTTCAAAATCATAAATATTTTTAAAAACAATGGATGCATTGTTCAGGTAACAAGCAATGGCCTAACCCTGAGAGATAAAATGCTCGAACAAATTTATGAAAGTGGCATTGATCGTTTAACCATTTCAGTTGATAGCCACCTACCTGATGTATACCAAAAAATACGTGGTGTTGATGGTGCAGCAAAAGTCCTTGAAAACATCAAGCAAATTATGCGTACCAAACCCAAACATTTAAGCATTGATACCAACACTGTACTTTGCTTTGACAATGCAAATACATTTTTAAACACCCTTGATCATTTAATATCCATGCAAATTCCTAAAATAAATTTTTCTGCTGTCACGACTTTTCAAAACAATTACCTCATGCAAGAATCAAAAGAAAATTTACGAGATATTTCTCTTTCACTTATTGAAGACATTGTGCGTGGACTGTTACAGAGAAAAAAATCCACCACAAACATCAACGCAAGTACAGCCTTTATTGAGGGTTTAATAAAATATTACAAACACCCTGACCGTTTGGTTTTCCCTTGTTATGCCGGATTTTTGACATTGGATATTTTCCAAGATGGCTCAGTGCATGGCTGCGGCAACTTACCTTCCATCGCCAACATCAAAAACACAAGACTTGAGAGAATATGGTCAAGCGATCAAGCTGTTTTGAACAGAAAAAACATGGCTGAAGGAAAATGCCCAAACTGTTACCTATCCTGCAAAGCAGAGCTTTCGATTGCATCCATGCCCTCGCACTTACCACAATTTGCGTTTGAGAAAATACTGAGCACATGAAAAAGATTATCATTTTTGGAGCCGGGATAACCGGCCTTGCAGCCGGCAAATGGCTTGTTCAAAACGGTTATGACGTCACTGTTGTTGAACAAGATGGCCATGTTGGAGGTTTAGCCTCCACGTTTCACGATTCTGATGGGTTTATTTATGATAACGGACCGAGATTTATTTTCTCCACACTGGCTAAAAAGCTTGGGATTGATCATTTATGTAAACCCGTCAAATACATTGAAAACATTTGCATCAATAAAACGTTTTATGTTTTTCCTTTTGGATTAATCAGACGCCTTGATTATGCCGCAAGCATTGCCTTTGCCATGCTCACGCGATTATTAAAAAGCAAACCCAACAACTTGGGTGAATTTTTAGAACTTTATTATGGTTCGCATTTTTCCAATTCAGTGCTAAAGCCATTGATTGAAAAATGGTCGGGTGTTCCATCAAGTCAAATGTCGATAGACTTCGCTTCACGCTTACTACCCACAAACCTATCCTACATCATTTATTCTTTGATCAAAAAACTTAGAGGTGGAATCACTGAAGATTACTACAAAGGAGGCCGATTCATTGTTTACCCCAAAGGAAGCAATTCACAAATTTTTGACGCTTTGTTGAGTGATTCACGTTTAAAAGTTAAGCTCAATTGCCAACTTCAAAACATTGATATAGATCAAAATAAAATCACATTCATAAAAGCAGGAAACGAAAAGTATGTTGCGGATTATTTTTTAAGTACTGTTCCCATTCATTTATTACCCACCATGATGGATAATTCCAAATCACTGGAAACCTATAAAAGATTTATTTATCGTTCTATAGCCATATTGTTCATTAAACTAAACAAAGAAAAAGTTATGGACTGTCTTTGGTCTTGGTTTCCCCAATCGGTTTATTCTTTCTACCGAATTTCTGAATATAAAAATGTCCTAAATCACTTTGCCCCAAAGGGAAAAACACTCATCTCGGTTGAATTTGCCTTTGACGAAAATGATCAACTTCAATATTTAAATGCCAATGATTTATACAACCGTATTGAAAAAAATTTATACGAGCTTTATAAAATAGAAAAAAAAGACATTCTAGGTCTGGATGTCAAACTCAGCCTTCATGCCTACCCTGTTTTAAAAAAAGACACCGAAGAGCTGCAACGCTCGCTCACGCACCAAACACCCTTTGATAATTTGTTCATTGCTGGTCGAACCGGCATGTTTCAATACCGCATGACTGAAGGCTGTTTTGACTTGGCCATCAGCTGTGCCAATCAAATCATGGCACGTGACAAAGGTCAGATCATGCAGCATCAAAACCAAATTGAACGAGATGCGTACGGGCGACCCAATGTTGTACACGAGTAGAAAATTCTTTATGGCTTTCCTGATGTGCGTTCAAATACAAGTTCTTTGATCAAGACGGCTGGTTCTTCAGTGCAGTTGTAAAAAGCAAGCACAAGCTTATCTCCTGGTTCACCCGTCAAAGTCACAGATAAAACATTTTCACCGCCACTCACATCAATTTTTGCAAACACTACGTCTTTGTTTGAAAAATCACTTTGACTCAAAACCGTCTTTGAATTGATCGAAACCGTTGCAGAAGATACACCAAAACTTTTCACAACTAAGCAATTGATCATGCTTTCATCATGTTCAATCTCATTCGCCAGTTCATCACCGATTTGATCTTGTACGATCGGTTCACTTACCTCAATTGATTCACTTGAGCCCTGCTCGTCGTCCATAACTTGAACATCACCCAATTCAAAATCCTCAAGCGCGCCATTACCATCCACCAAAGCATTCACTTTATAGCTGATCCCCGTTGAAAACAGCGTGGTTGAACGCTCTTGGCAAGAAACCAAGAACATGATCGCAAGAATAAAGATAGTAAATTTTTGCATGAATCCTCCAGTTAGCAATTCTCTAAAGAGAGCATGAATCATGCCAAGTTATTTTTAAATGATTTTAGTGACTTAATTTATTTAAAAGGCTCTGTGCAACCAGGGTTACATTGAAATTATGAAAATTTTTCAAACTTACATTAATCCGTTAATGACAATCGTAATCAGCAGTTTTATTAGTGTACATAACAAATGCAATATTATATAAAAAATTACATATAAATATATCAATAATATCAATTATATATAATAATAATAAAATAAATGTGTACTTTTATTTACATTTTGATGTTAGAATTGCCTCATGACAAAAAAACCAAACACACAGCATCTTAAAGAATTCTACAATCTTTTGAAACAAGTTGATTTAAAGCAATGGGAAAGCGTTGCTTTAACGAACGTGAAAGAATTTATCAAAGAACATAAACTCATTGAAAGCACCAAAGATAATGAACTAAACAACGCGGCCACTTTCTTTTGCATTTACGGCAAGGTCGCAAATTCTATTAATGAAGATGCGTTTGTTGAAATTTTTACTAAAAACGAACTGCCAGCATTAAAACTCAATCAAAATGAAATGGAAGCTTTAAAAGGCGGCATGCTATTTATCAGCGAAGTCGCAAGCTTACTTCTTAAAGCAAAAATGAAACTTGTTGCCTTTAAAAGAGTGTTTAACAATGAGGATGCTAGAAGTTTTGGAGATGATGGTAGTGGTATACGTCGCTAAGAGGCGATTTTAGTACCATAGTATTTTCTCTGGATCTTGATTAACTGATTGAACGACGTCTTCTATCCAATGTTTGTAATAAGCCGGCATGATGAATTTATGATCAACTTCATTCGTGCTTTGAAATAAACCATAAATGATGGGATGCCCTTCATCATCGATTGAATAAAGTGGCGAACCAGAATAACCATGGGATGAAAGAAAATCATTTTCATATGCAAAAACCATGAACCCGGTAAACAATATATTCGAATTAAGTAAAAATGATGGATTTTTTAAATCGTGATTCATTAATTTAACGAATGTCTTTTCGTTTTTTTCTTCTAGGTACGGCTTGTATCCCATCATTGAGATTTTGATTTTATTGATGTGTTTAGAAAATTCGTTACGACTTTTTGAATAAATTTTAACTTGCTTGACCTGGTCCATTAAAAAACCATCTTTGTGGTAAAGAATCGCAAGATCATTTTCGTACACCTTATTCTTTGTTGATCTGAAAAATGGATGAATAAAAATGTGCTTTTTGGGAATTATAACTTTTTGATGAACTTGTTTTTTAAGATCATCTAGAGAAAATCCACTTTTAAAATATGCATGTGGTTTTTGATACACCAAAACCTCTGTGCTTGTATTAAAATCCTTCTTTTCAACCGATGAATGGCCATCCATGTCTGTCAAACAATGCGCTTGAGTCAAAACAAAATGCTTCGATACAATATGACCCGTACAATAAAAACCAATTGAGGATCTCAATAAAACCATAGAACTGGCCAAAGGAAAATCGTCGTTATTTTGCGAGACCATTTGAGATGAAACTTTTAACTGTGAAAGAACCAAGCCTGGTAACAAACAAAGGCAAAATGTACTCAATAAGATCAGGCGTTTCATGCAAACATTTTTTACTGCAATCATCAAGCCACTTAAAAAATGAATATAACATATTGATATTATTATACAATATATTTTAAACTGCGCGATATATTGAGACTTATTTTTCCATTTTGCGACATTTTTGCCCTTGGACAAAATACAAAAGCATTGCTAAAAGGTTTATCCTTTATGCGCACTCAAATTTTGATTCATGCCTTTGTAGCCTTGTGTTTTTCATGCACCTTGGCACCCAAATATGAAAAACCTAAACTCATTCAATCAAGCCGTTACAGCATCAATCACGAAACATTTAAAGAAGACAGTTCACAACTGACCTCGTGGTACACACTTTTAAATGATCCCATTTTAAATGACCTCATCAAAGAGGGCATTGAAAACAACCTGGACCTTAAAATTGCTAAAAAGCAATTGCTTGAAGCAAGGGCCTTGCTTAAAATTTCTAAAAGCGACCTTTTTCCTCCTATCAATGCAAGTGCATCAATCACACAAACACAAATGAGCCAAAGCACCCCAACGGGACAAGCCATTTCTGCCTTTGGAGGCAACACAAAAAACACCATGTATGAAGCGGGCTTTGACACCAGCTGGGAATTAGATCTATTCGGTGCAAAACAAAGCGAAATCAAAGCCCAAAAAGCCGGCTTTCAAATATCCATGTTAAGCGAGCGACATTTATTGGTTTCAGTTGTTGCTGAACTAGCTAGGCAATACATCACGCTTCGAAGTTTTCAAGCGCGTTTAAAAATCGCCAAGGAAAATCTAAAAGCCCAAAACGAAGCTCTTCGAATCACACAAAACCGCTACAAACATGGTATTTCAAGTGAACTCGATGTTTCACAGGCACATTCGCTGGTTTTGGCCACCCAAGCGAATATTCCCAGCCTTGAGACCGGCGTGTTTACAAGTAAGCGCATCATCGCTTTACTTTTGGCTAAAGAACCCAAAGACATTCCGGATGCTCTTAACAAAGATGTTGATTTGCCCCAATCACCTCCTACGCTTCCCATTCAATTACCCAGCGAAATGTTAGAAAACAGACCCGATGTTTTAATGAGTGAACAAAAACTAAAACAAGCCTATGCAAAAATTGGAATTGCAAGAAGTTTGTATTTTCCAAAAATCATTCTCAATGCGGGCTTTGGATTTCAATCGACCGGAGCTTCAGATCTGTTCAAATCGGCAAGTCAATTTTGGAGCTTGGGCCCGACCATAAGATGGCCCATTTTTCAGGCAGGAAAAATTCGCGCACAAATTAGCATTGAAACATTAAGACAAGAACAAGCTTTTTTACAATACCATCAAACACTCTTAAACGCCCTGGCTGAAGTTGAAAATGCCATGGTTCGATTTTTAAATGAAAGAACGCGTTTGATCAGCTTAGATGAAGCGGCGCAAATGAATAAAAAAACATTTGAATTGGCCAATAATCGCTACTTAAGCGGCGTTGCAGATTTTCTAAATGTCATCGATGCTCAAAGAAATTTATACCAAGCACAAGATTTGCGAGCTCAAAGCGAGGAAACCTTATGCCTTCATTTCATTTCTTTATATAAAGCCTTCGGCGGCGCATCCACACAAAATCCATGATTAAGGAGAAATGAACATGACTGAGCAAAATAAAATCATTAACCTCAATGAATTACGAATCGATGAAAATAAAAAGAAAACAAAAAAGAAAAATCCATTGCGAACATGGTTGATTGTCGCACTGATTACAATCGGAACGTTTTTTGTCGCAAGATTTTTTAAACCCATTTCAGTTAAAACAAGCACAATTGCTTCATTGGATGCTATCCAAGCCAACACAATTTTAACGGCATCAGGATACATTGTGGCACGCTCAAAAGCGGAAATCTCACCAAAATCTTTGGGCCGAATTGCTTGGCTCAATTTGGAGGAAGGCCAAAAAGTTAAAAAGGGAGAGCTGGTTGCTCGCTTGGAAGATAAAGAACTTCAAGCACAAAAAATTGAACTGTTATCCAGCCTCAATCAAGCCAAGCGTGATGTTGTACGATTTAAGAATTTGTATGACCAAAAGTCGGTCTCTCTTCAAGTGTATGAAAATTCACAAACACAAGTAGATGTTTTTAATGCCAAGTTAAACTTCATTGAAGAGCAAATTAAAAACACGCAAATTTTTTCACCCATTGATGGCATGGTGACCGTCAAAAAAGCTTTTTTAGGCGAGACCGTGGCACCCCAGGGCTTTGGTGGCTCTGGCTCAGCAGGAGCCACGTTTGCAGTCATCGTTGATATGTCCACACTTGAAATGGAAGCCGATATTTCAGAAGCCAATTTATCACGCATCAAAAATGAACAGGGCGCTTTGGTGATATTGGATGCATACCCACAGGTGCAGTTTAAGGCAATATTAAGACAAATCGTTCCCACAGCGGATAGACAGAAAGGTACCGTCAAAGTTAAAGTCGAGTTGATTGACAAAGATCCACGCATTCTGCCTGAAATGTCAGCCAAGGTTATTTTTCTAAAAGAAAACTCAGACGATCAAGAAAGCATCGTGGCCATATCATCGAACAGCATTCATGAGTTTGATTCTCAAAAAGGTGCTTTTTTCATTAAGAATAATGTTGCACAATTTCGTCAATTACAACTTGGCGAAAGCTTTGGCCCCTGGACCATCGTGCTTGACGGCGCCAAACCCGATGAAGTGGTCGTTCTGGAACCAAGCAAAAACACTCAGAATTGGAAAAACAAACAGCGCGTTCGTATTGTTCCATGATCACCATCGACAACGTCAGTAAAACCTACAAACGTGATCAATTTGAGATTCCAGTCTTAAATCACCTTTCCTTAAAAATCAAAGAGGGAGATTTTGTGGCCTTGATGGGTCCATCAGGATCCGGAAAAACAACTCTATTGAATTTGATCGCTGGGATCGATCGACCCACAGACGGTTCAATTGTTGTGGACGGCAACGACATCACACAATTGAGTGAAACAAAAATTTCAAAATGGCGATCATTAAACGTCGGGTTTATATTTCAATTGTATAATTTGGTTCCTGTGCTTAACGCATTTGAAAACGTTGAGTTACCCCTGCTACTAACTGGCCTGACAAAGCAAGAAAGAAAAAAACAAGTTGAATTGGCCTTAACCATTGTTGGTTTAAAAGACAGAATGGATCACTATCCGCGACAACTTTCTGGCGGCCAAGAACAACGCGTGGCCATTGCAAGGGCCATCGTGATTGACCCAAAAGTGTTGGTGGCCGACGAACCCACAGGTGATTTAGACTACAAAAGCGGTGAGGAGATTCTGACTTTACTTAAACGCTTAAATCATGAATTTAAAAAAACCATTGTCATGGTCACACATGACCAGCATGCGGCGTCTGCTGCAAATCGATTGGTTCATCTAGAAAAAGGATTTTTAAAAGAAGACAAGCGCATATAAAAAAAATGTTTAAATTATTACCACTGTTGTTTAAAAATATTTTTAGAAAAAAAACCAGGTCCATTTTAACCATGGCATCGATTATTCTTCCATTGTTTATCATTTGTATTTTGTCGACACTGCTTAAGGCCATGGAACAAGACCCCTCTAAAGGCAGAGGTTTATACCGAGTGGCTGTAAGACACAAAGTATCACTCGCTCAGAATTTGCCAGAAAGTTACGGGCCTAAATTAATCACACAACCCGGTGTTGTTGCCATGACAACATTAAATTGGTTTGGAGGCAAATACATCGACAATACTCCACAAAATTTTTTCACTCGTTTTGCAGTGGATGCAAACACATTGTTGGATGTATTTGATGAAATTGAAATTGTCCAAGGCTCTGCTGATGCATGGGTAAGCACGCGTGATTCTGTTTTGGTGCCGCAATCATTTTTAAAAAAATACAATTGGAAATTGGGGGATCGCATCACCCTTTTGGGTGACATTTACCCCATTGATTTGAATTTGGTGATACTGGCCGCTTACAAGGCACCACAGGAGGACGCAGTTTATTTTCACTGGAACTACATTGATCAAGCTCTGCCCAACAGACGGGGCATTGGCATGTATTGGCTAAAAACCGATTCCGTACAAACCGTCAACCGTCTCACCAGAGATGTTGATTTGTTTTTTGAAAACACTCCCTTTCCTACAAAAACAGAATCCGAAAAGGAGTTTATGAACGGATTTTTATCCATGCTTGGCAACATCAAACTTCTTATCAATTCGATGGGCACCATCATGATCATCGTGATTTTGCTCATTGCCTCAAACACCATGAGTATGTCGGCGAGAGAAAGAGTTACTGAGATTGCTGTGCTTAGATGCTTAGGCTTTCAAAAAAGAACCATTCTATGGATGATATTAGGTGAAAGCGTTGTTCTAAGTTTAATGGGTGGTTGTCTTGGTTTGCTTTTGTCTTACATCGCTATTCCTTCTTTTCGTAATTTTTTATTGGCGACTCCCGGACCACTGCAAACCTGGGGTCCATTTGTTACGCTGTACCCGCAAACATTGGTGCTTGCCTTTTCAATAACCTTCTTGCTCGGTGTGATGGCTGGTTTTATCCCGGCTATTTTAAGCGCAAATCGTTCCATTGTTGAAGGCTTAAGACAGGTGGGTTAATGCTGGGTTTGCCTTTAAAATACAACTTTAGAAACTTGTGGGTTCGCAAGGTTTACACAATACTGACCATGTCGGGCATTTCGCTAGTTGTAGCCACCTTTTTATGCATGTCAGCGATGACCCAAGGATTGGAGAAAATTTTCACATCCTCTGGATCTGATCAAAACATTTTATTACTTAGAAGAAATTCTCAATCAGAACTTTCGTCTCTTATTGAACGAGATGTTGTTATGTTGGTTAAATCCTTACCATTCATCGATCTTGATCAAAATAATGAACCTTTATTAAGTGAAGAAGTCATCACCATTTTAAATTTGGACAAAGTCGATGGTGGTCAAGCCAATGTAACTCTTCGTGGTGTTGGCCCCAAAGGACATCTGCTTCGAAATTCATTTCGAATTGTTCAGGGACAAATGTTTAAGCCCTCCATGAATGAAGCCATGGTTTCAGTTGGAATATCTAAACGTTTTAAAAATTGCGCTTTAGGTGAAACCATTCGCTTTGGTTCGGTTTCTTGGAAAGTGGTTGGTGTGTTCACAACCGATGGTCAAGCTGCGGACAGTGAGATTTGGACAGATGTAGAGGGTTTGCAAAACGATTTTAAACGCACACTTTATTCTTCTGTTTTGGTGAGTATTTCCAACACATCATTTCATGATGCCTTTCATGACGAAATTAAAAAAGATGCGCGAATGGCTTTTGATGTTAAAACAGAAAAACTTTATTATGATGAGCAGATTCAAACATCCAAGCCCATTAAAATATTAGGCTCATTAGTTGCACTCATTATGGCTGTGGGGGCTTGTTTTGGCGCCATGAACACCATGTATTCAGCTGTGAGCAACCGAACCAGAGAAATCGCGACTTTAAGAGCTTTGGGATTTTCTAAAACATCCATTTTGATTTCGTTCATCATTGAATCCTTGAGTCTATCTGTGATTGGGGGATTATTTGGATTGTTTCTAGGATGGATTGCGGTCAAGCTGGCATTCAGTGGTGTGACAGGGACAATAAACTTTACAACATTTTCAGAAATGATTTTTGCTTTTCGATTAACAAATATGCTTTACATCAAGGGCTTTGTATTTTCTTTGTTGATTGGTTTTTTTGGAGGTTTATTTCCTGCCATACGTGCCATTCGAACCCCAATCATTCAAGCTCTTAGACATGTGGGTTAAGTTTTCATTGTGTAATAGTTTGTTATGCATTAAAGAACAATTTGCATTGTGAGGGGAATATGAAAATTGTTGATCAAAAAAACGTGCTCAATCAAATTGAATCTAAGCAAACTATTTTTATTCATGGTGGCGCGGCCACACCTAAGACTTTAATTCAACTTTTAATGCTTGAAGCTGATCGCCTCAATGACATGGAAATCATTCACATGCACACAGAAGGTGATGCGCCCTATGCACAGCACCCAGCATTTCGTGTTTCAAGTCTTTTTGTGGGTAAAAATTTAAGATCACAAATAAATTATGAAAATGTTGATTATATCCCATGTTTTCTTTCTGAAATGCACTTGTTGTTTAAAAGTAAAATTAAACCTATTGATGTCGCTTTGATTCACGTATCACCTCCGGACAAGCATGGCCATGTTTCACTGGGCGTCAGTGTGGATATTGCAAAAGCAGCAGTTGAAAATGCAAAACTGGTGATTGCTCAAATAAATCCCAACATGCCACGAATGCACGGCGATGGATTCATTCATGAATCTCAAATTGATTATGCCATTGAAGTCGATGAACCTTTGTTTTGTGTTGGCAAAAGAGAACTCAATGAAACAGAGCTTTTGATCGGAAAACATGTAGCGCAATTAATCGAAGATCGAGCAACTTTACAAGTTGGCATTGGTGCAATTCCTGATGCTGTTTGTGCAAATCTCATGAATCACAAAGATTTGGGTATCCATACAGAAATGTGGAGCCATGGAGCCTTTGAGCTTATTAAAAAAGGTGCTGTCACCAATCGATATAAAAAATTTCATTTGGGTAAAACCATTTCGGCTTTTTTGATTGGTGATAAAGAAATTTATCAATTTGTTGATGATAATTTAACCGTTTTAAATTTGGAAGCCAGTTACACAAACAATCCCATCAACATTTTAAGAAATCCAAGGGTAACGGCCATTAACTCAGTCACAGAAATTGATTTAACAGGGCAAGTCTGCGCCGATTCAGTCGGACACAGAATCATTTCGGGCGTTGGTGGACAAATGGATTTTATTCGTGCGGCCGCGCTTTCTGAAGGTGGAAAACCCATTTTTGCTTTTTCTTCCACAACCAAAAATGGTGATTCACGCATTCAGGTTTCACTTAAGCAAGGTGCTGGTGTCGTGACCACACGCTCACACATTCACCACGTTGTCACAGAATATGGCCATGTGAATTTATATGGAAAAACCATAGGCGAGCGCGCCAAGCTTCTTATCAGCATTGCACACCCAAACCACCGTGAATCACTTGAACGCCAATGGCATGAATTAAAAAGCAAATTTTAAGTTTTATTTTTCTTAAAAATCTGATGGATTTGATAAGTGGTCAGGATGGATCTGAAGCCCAAATGCCTTCATGCTGCAATTGTTGCCCATCATTGTCTAAAAATGTGCACTTAATTTCATCGGTACTTGCAGTTTTTTCATAATCACAGCTGACACTAAAGCCAAGGTCACCAGAAACAGAATATGATAATTGACCAAAATAGCCTTGGTTTAATTTTACAGTTGTAGAATTGGTACCATTAACAACGACTTTATAATTCACTTCTCTGATGTTCATGTATTCAGAGCAATTGATATATTGAATCTCAGGGGTTTTAAGTTTTACGGTACCCCCCAAAGAACATTGTTTCATGACCTCATTGCCAGAGGCAAAAGACAGTACTTCTGATTCTGAAAACCTAATATCGATTAATGCATCATACAACTCTTCACCACTGATTGCAGGATCAAATATTGAAAAGCCAGGTCCTTCTCCAGGAGACAGCCCATCTGAGCTAATACAAGACGTGTTCAAAAGAGCTGTGAAAATTAGTATGATGGTTAAAATCATGTTGTTCATTTTTCTCCTTTAAAAGGTGTGACATTCGCACACAAACCCTTCGGACCTTTGATGTCATCACCAAAGTTGTAAACATATTCGATATACTCACCTTTAATGGTATTACCTTGTACTTTGCCCTTGATGATAAAACCACAGCCCATTGTTTCATTTCCAAATCCAAGGCCTCCCATTCCATCACAAGTCTGTGCAACTAAAAAGCCACCATCGTCATTGATCCAACCATTAACATCGCTATCATCATCACCAATTTCCAGTGTTGATAAAAACCCGTTGTTTTGTTTTAAATTCATCTCACCAATATCTCCCTTTGGA
>JAYRVV010000379.1:0-5078 GCA_041918415.1 Bdellovibrionota bacterium
AAGTTTAAAAAAAGAAACGACAATCTGGCAAAAAAAGCACTTGAAGATTTTTTCAAACCAAAACTGTCCAAAGAAGATGAAAAACTTTTTAAGGAGCTTAAGGCCAGTAAAGCAAACGAATTTCAAAACAAAGCCAAGTTATGGATTGAAACAAAAGGTTTTCCCAAAAAACTGGATGACTTGCTTGTTTTTCTCAACGTTAAAGACCCAAACATATTGAATCAAACTCTAGACAACATTATCCAAAAACATCTTGAAGCACCCAAAGCCACACTTGAGGTCTGCATTGGCCAGTTAAACATTTTAAAATTATCTTTAATGGATGATGACATCATTGAAAAAGTTGATCAAGTGATCGAACAAATCAAACAAAAGCTGTGATCTTTAAAAAGCCTTTTGGTCAAAACACACAAGATGAATTCTTAAACACGCTGCTTAAATCCAATGAGCCAACGTGGGTTGTTGTACCCAATCACTACCTTGGATTAAGTCTCAAAAACGAATTGGCTAAAAAAAATAACGGTCATGCCGGAATATACTTTTTCACTTTCTTGGAGCTTGCGAAGAACCTTTGCCTGCCAAAACACCCAAATCTTAAAACTGCACCCACTGAATTCATTGAACACACGTTGCTTCAATGCCTAATGGAAGGTGAATTCAAGTTTCTTAACCACCACCTTTCAAATATCGATTTATGGCTAGAACATTTAGTCGCAATGATCACAGACTTTTCAAAGCATGAAGTTAAGCTTCATGATTCTTTCAACCAAAAACTTAAAGATTTAATTCGACTCAAAGACATGGTCGAAGCTCGACTTAATGCCAAGGAATTTGTTTTACCACATCAATGGCTTAATCTTGCTCAAAACTTGGATCGTCGTGTTGATACGCCAACTTACATTTACGGATTTGAAAGCATCGACGTTATTGAAAATAAATTGATTCAGAAATCATTCAAAAACGTCACTTTGTATGAGCTTACAGCTTTAACACAAGCCAACGATTGTACCATTTACGAATTTAATGACACACAACAAGAATACGAATGGATTGCAAAAACCATCATTAAAAACAAAATGAATTATGAAGAAACGTGCGTGCTTATCCAAAGCAGTCATGACATGGCCACATTAATATCTGTATTTCACAGAGCAAACATACCCTATTATTCAAGCCATGGTGAACCTTTGATTCGCTTAAATGTTTTTCGTTCGTTGTTGATTTTGTTGCAAATGGATGAAACTTACATATCCAGAAATCAGCTCATTGATTTTTTGTTTGCCTATCCATTTGTTCAATCACTTAATCACAAGCACCATTGGCATCAAATTGCGCATGCATCCGGATTAAACCAACTTGACGATCATTACATGCAAACCATTAAACGGTCATCATATCCATTTGAATATGAGCATGTTTTACATTGGGTATTAAATTTAAAAAAAACGTTGAATCAACAAACATCGTATAAAGGTTTTTATGAATCTTTTCTCGATCCTTTTTTAAAACACCTAGACCAAACAAGATCAGATGTTTTGGAGCTTAAACGTTTCATTTTTCAGATAAAAAAATTGGATGGACTTGTGCCATTTTCACCAAAAGTATTGTCCAGATCCATTCAAAAGGGCCGCTTAAACACCAAGCGTTTTATTAAATCCGGTGTCTTCATTGGTGATTATCCCGATGGTATGATGTTTAAAAACACCTTTGTTCCTTCATTTTGCGATGGCGTTTACCCAACGTATCATACGCAATCACTCGATCATGAGGAAATCAATCACATCAACAAGACCATTGAATCTTCGATCGAACAGGCTTCACACACTCAACAAACCCATCGATTCAACACGTTCTTAAGATCAGCGATATTATCGTTTTCTAAAAGCGACCTGACCGGACAAGAGCGTTATGTTTCCACCTTGATACAAAACCCAAATTTTGTTTGTCAAGATCATGATGATGTGCCGATTGATGAAAGTGATCTTTGCAAAACTCTGGTTAAACTCAATCCCTTCGATCGGCTAAATGTGCAAGCCATTGATCCAACGTATGAAGCATTTATTAATTATCAAGTATCCATCAACTCAAATCAATTGACCGCATTTGATGGGGTTGTGGATGGTTTAGGTTTAAAATCAAAATTCGATCTGACAAGTTATCACATACAAGAGTTTTTCACTTGTCCATACAAATACTACTTAAACCGAGTTTTAAACGTGAAAAAATTAACCAACATCGAAGATCAATATGGTTTTGACCCAAAAGACCGAGGCCGACTGCTTCATCAAATTCTTTTTGAATTTTACACGCATTGTAAATCCATCAACGCTCTTCCACTCAAGCATGATCAAGTCCCGTTTGATCATTTGAGTCTTATCATAGACAAATTAAAAAACGATCATCAAAGTAAACTGATTGAATATGAATTTATAAAACTTGAGCAGTACTCAAAAAACATCATTGAAGATGATTTTAAAAGTGAGTGGATCCCAAAATATTTTGAGTTAGCCTTTGGACTCACAAAATACAAAGATGGAGAACATGGCATCGATAAGCCACTGTTTTTATCAGATGAAGAGTATTCTTACTTCATTCGTGGAGTCATTGATCGGCTGGATTTAAACCCAAATCAACAATCGATTCAAATCATTGACTACAAAACATCAAAAACCATCGATCAGGATGACAACTCCTTAAACAACGGACAAAACGTTCAACTTCTGATTTATCTTTTGGCTTCTTTAATGATGTTTGAAAACATCGATCTAAAAAGTAGCGTGTCGAAGATGAAAAACATTCATTTAAAAACAGCTAAAATTGATGGCGATCATGTTTTAAGCTTGTTGGAAGAATTCAAAAAACTGCTTAACAAAATGGCCAAAAGTATCAACAAGGGTCTTTTTTTTCCAAACCCAGGTAAAAATCAGGAAAACTGTCACAAATGTGACTTTAGACCCATATGCAAAGATCATGTGATTGATTTACATGACCGAAAAATCCACTTGCTTGAGCCCAAGGATATTTGAAATGAATCCACAAGATCAAATCAACAGAGAAAAAGTTTGCAAGGATCTAAACAGCAACATCTTTCTTAAAGCCAGCGCTGGAACAGGCAAAACAACTCTTTTGGTTAATCGATATTTGGCTTTGATCGATCAAAATATCCCCATGGATAAAATTGTTGCCATCACGTTTACCCAAAAAGCGGCACATGAATTAAAAGAGCGAATACGAATGGTACTCATCAAAAAAGGTTTTCATGAGCAAGCAAAGCTGGTTTTTCGATCAAACATACAAACCATACACTCGTTTGCCAAATCCATATTAACTCAGCATGCCTTTGATCTTGGCTGTCCCATCGAATTGATGACTCCCGCTTGGCACAACTTATGGTTCAATCAAACGTTTAAACAATGGTTAGACATCAACATTCAATCAAATCCACAGCTGTATTATGATGCTTTCGATCTGGGCTTTCATCCAAAAAAACTAAGACAATTGGCTTATGAACTTTACCATAATCGATCCATCCAGCATTGGATCAAATCATCCAACACAATTGAGCAGGGCCGCGTTCTTCAACTGCAAAAAAGTTTTGATCAATTGTATGAATTTTCTAAAAATGTTTGTGTTGATCAAAACGACTTGGCTTGGTTAAGCATTCATTCACATCAAGAGCAGCTTTCTTGTATCAATAAGCTTAGCAACACAGAAAAGTATAAAGGAATTCTGGAAATTAAAAGGTTAAATCAATCCAGAGGTCAGCAAAAAAATTATACCGGAAAAGAATCCTTGAGCAAAATCAAAGACATGATCGAACAATACAATGATGAACTGCTTGAGCTTAAAGCAAGCATTCGATCACATTATTTGAATGAATGGATGATTGAATTAAAAAAATATGCTGACCATGCTTTCGAATTAAAATCAAAAAACGGATACTTTACATACGATGACCTCATTGACCAATGTGTACGGTTTCTTGAAAACAATCCAACCGTTTTGAACATTTTAAGAAACAAGTATGCCTACATTTTTGTCGACGAATTTCAGGACACTGACTTTATGCAAGCCAAATTGATTTGGTTAATTGCAACTTCTGGTACAAATAAAAATTGTTTTGAGAACAAAATGGAAAACAAATTGTTTATCGTTGGTGACTTTAAGCAATCCATCTACCGATTTCGAAAAGCCAGCATTGAAACGTACCAACTGGCTTCAAATCTCATAGAAAAAAACGGAAAAGAACTAAGCATTTATAACAATTTTCGGTCCAATCAGATAATTCTTAATTGGGTTAACCACGTCTTTTCAAAATTGTTTAAAAATGACTACTCACCCATACATTCAAGTATTTTAGATGTTCATTCAAAAGTTTTTCGATTACATCAAGAAAACCATACAAAACCCACAGCAAGCGAGCAGTATCAATTGGAAGCCAAATATGTTGCTTCTTTTGTTAAAAGTTTAATTGATCATCAATGCATTCATGACACAAAAACAAACACCGTAAGAAAAATAAAACCAGGTGACATCGCTGTTATTTTTCCCAACACAACAGGACTTAAACATCTTGAAAAGGAATTTAAAAATAATCGTATACGAACCATTTCTTTTGAACTTGGTTTTGAAAGCTTGGAAATATCTGGATTGATTGACGTCATTAAAGCCGCTGTTTTTCCAAACAACCCGATTCATGTGGTCGCTGCTTTAAAATCAATTTACTTTGCTTTGAGTGACAAAGATTTGTTTGAGCTTAAAACCTTATGCTCAAACTTTGATTACACTCAAATGCATGTGAGTTTTCCTAAAGCACATGTTCAAAAGGCCATTGACACGTTAAAAAGTTTGCATCAAAGCATCTTTGAAAAGCCCATTGAAGCCATGTCCTTGTTCATCAACCAAACATTGACCCATTATCGGGCATACTGCATGGATGGCATGAAAGAGAAAATTGATGCCATTGATACCTTCATGAAGCAGTACATTACATTTTTACACGATGTCGATCCATCCATTCTTGCATTTTTGCAATGGGTTGATTCAAATGAATCCTTAAACACTTCATTGGATCAGCC
>JAYRVV010000380.1:0-3232 GCA_041918415.1 Bdellovibrionota bacterium
AAACGAAATGAAGGAGAGAACAACGCCAAGTACATAAGACAAACTTTGCCACTTGATTTCTTTTGGGTTTGATTTGGCTTGATTTAAAATGCTTAGAAATTTTATGGATATCACGGGAAAAACACAGGGCATGAGGTTAAGTATCAGTCCGCCAATCAGGGCGAACAAAACATACAACCATACTTTTTCATTCGCTTGGTTTGAGGGGCTCAATGTGAGCAAACGGTGTTCTGTGCTATTGGTCGTTTTAAACAGAGCAAGACCCATGATTTTTTGATTTGGTAAAAACCCGCTTTGCGATGTGGTTTTCAATTGATACGTGGATGAGTTGGTTTGTATATCTGGTTTTTGAAAACTTAATTGAAGCGGTTCTTGAATAAAAAAATCTTCTAAAATTTCATTTTGCTTTTTTAAAATCTCAATGGACACAATATTTTGTCTGTGTGTGTATGTTCCTTCGATGGCACTTAGATTTTTTGGAAAATATTTTTCTATGATCCAGGCCTCCTTGGATCGTATGCCCTGCTTGGCCACAGGGAGGACTATGGTCCAATGGCCTTCGTTGGGTATGCACACCTCATGACACACAAGCCAAGAAGCACGAACACTGAGAGAAATTTTACTGGGTAAATGAGTTTTGTCGCGTGTAAAAACCCTTGTGCGAAAAACCACTTCATTTTCATAGCCGTAAGTTGTTAAAGGGGGCGTCTCGATTCTTACGGGCGGCGGAAAATCAAGGCTTGAAAAAACAAGGCTTTGAAGGTTTGAAGAAAGTTCCATTTTTGGGCTCGCACCCGAATCGCCTGGGTTGATCCAGTAAGTGTGCCAGCCTGGTTCCAATTCGATCAGCAATGCCACATCGAATGGCTCTTGATCACTGATGGTGCCATGACTTACAAGCACACTGGCTTTTGAGTGCGCAAAATCTTTGTTTTTTGCCAGGGCTGAAAGTGTAAAAAACAAGACAAAAATTTGAATAAAATTAAAACGTTTCAACATCAGCTAAGCAATCTATATCTCAAATTGATTAAATTTGGGATATTGTTGCATTTTTTTTTAATCTGGGTAATTCACTTGGGTTCAAAATATTAAACGAATGGAGCTTGCCTAATGGAACAGTTGAAATTGTACACACCCATTGTTGGATTGTTTGGTCTTGTCATTGCTTGGTTCATCTACCAAAGCATTAAAAAAATGCCTGCTGGCACCGAGAAAATGCAAGAAATTTCAAAAGCCATTGAAGAAGGAGCCATGGCTTTTTTAAAAAAGCAATACACCATACTGGCGGTTTTTATATTGATTGTTGCAATTTTAATGGTTTGGAAGATCAACACGCAAACAGCGTTTGCGTTTGTCGCTGGAGCGTTGTGCTCAATTTTGGCAGGATTATTTGGTATGAAGGCGGCCACGAAGGCCAATGTGCGTACCTGCGCTGCGGCCAAAGATAAGGGTGTGGGCGAGGCGCTTTCAGTGGCTTTTTTGGGTGGCTCGGTCATGGGGCTTGCGGTGGCAAGCCTTGGTTTGGTTGGCGTTGGTTTTTTGTTCTATTTGTACGGTGATCCTGAATCGGCAAACCTCATCAACGGTTTTTCAATGGGTGCCAGCTCCATTGCCCTGTTTGCCCGCGTGGGGGGTGGCATTTACACCAAAGCTGCCGATGTGGGCTCTGATTTGGTGGGTAAAATTGAAGCAGGCATACCCGAAGATGATCCACGCAATCCAGGCGTGATCGCTGACAATGTTGGCGACAATGTCGGAGATGTTGCCGGCATGGGTGCAGATATTTTTGAGTCTTATGTGGGTTCCATCGTTGCAACAATTGCGCTTGGCGCAACTTTGGTGGGCGATGCGTTTTATTCCTTGGCTTCAAGTGCTGATGTTGATGAAATCACTTTACGATCTGCTTTAATGGGTATGCCACTGATTTTAGCATTGGCTGGATTAATTTCATCTTTGTTGGGTATTGCTTCAGTTAAAATATTAAAAGCATTGGGACCTCAAGCAGCACTTCGTTATGCAACGTTTGTGGCCGCTGGTCTTTTTTTGGTTTTTGCTTACGCGATCACTTATTATTTACCGATCTCAAACAATGTGTTTGTGGCCATCTTGGTGGGCTCAATTGCTGGTGTGGCCATAGGCCTTGTGACTGAGTACTACACAAGTTCTTCACCTGTTCAACGCATCGCCAATGCGTCGAAAACCGGAGCAGCCACCAACATCATAGCCGGTTTGGCTGTGGGTTTGGAAAGCTGTGTGGTTCCCATTATATTGATCACCATCGCCATTTATTTGGCCAATTCGGTGGCTGGCTTATACGGTATTGCTTTGGCAGCCGTGGGCATGCTGGCGACGGTTGGTGTAACCATGAGTGTGGATGCTTACGGTCCTATTGCAGACAACGCCGGAGGTATTTCTGAAATGAGCGGCTTGGGACCAGAGGTTAGAAAAATCACTGACAGCTTGGATTCGCTTGGAAACACAACCGCTGCCATTGGAAAAGGCTTTGCCATTGGTTCAGCCGCTTTGACAGCTTTGGCATTGTTTGCCGCTTTCACACAGGCCGTTGACTATGTTAGGTATTTAAGAGGCGACGATCCCATTGTGATCGCCATTACCGATGCCAACGTTGTGATTGGACTGTTCATCGGAGGTGTTCTGCCTTTCTTCGTTGGCGCATACACAATGACCAGTGTTGGTCGCGCTGCGGGTTACATGGTGGATGAAATTCGGAGACAATTTAGAGAAATACCTGGTTTGTTGGAAGGTAAACCGGGTGTGAAACCAGATGCAGCAAGATGTGTTGAGATATCCACGACGGCCGCATTAAAAGAAATGATTATTCCCGGCGTGGTCTGTATCTTGGCTCCAGTTGTGGTTGGGTTTTTACTGGGCGCTCAGGCTTTGGGTGGTATGTTGGCAGGCGCAACCGTGACGGGTGTTCTCCTGGAGCTGTTCATGTCCAATGGTGGTGGTGCTTGGGACAATGCCAAAAAGGCCATTGAAAAAGGCGAAATTGAAGGAGAAAAGAAAGGTTCTGAAGCACATAAAGCCGCTGTGGTGGGTGACACCGTTGGTGATCCTTTCAAGGACACTTCAGGCCCAGCGATGAACATATTGATTAAACTTATGACCATTGTGGCTCTGATCATTGCGCCACTTATTGCATAAAATATCAAGTCGCGTAGGCTTTGATTTTTTGAACCATAGAAAAAAAACCGTTTCTACGTGTTGG
>JAYRVV010000381.1:0-1514 GCA_041918415.1 Bdellovibrionota bacterium
CAAGGAAAAATATTTGTTTTGATCCAGAATGATTTTGACCAGTTCAAGCCCTTGCATGGCATCCTTGGCATATTCAACAAAACCCTTGTACGTTTTTGCAACCTTTAGATCCACAAAGGACTGAGTCAGCGCGGCTCCACCCAAAAGCATGGGTGGAGGATCCTTCAACTCATTTAGATCACTGGCGGTAAAAACCATTTCTTGGCAAGATTTTACAAGCAAACCAGATAATCCCACAATGTCAGGTTTGTGTGTTTCAATGGCTTGAATGATTTGTTCTGAAGTGACTTTAATGCCCAAATTGATCACGTTAAATCCATTGTTGGACAAGATGATCTCAACCAAATTTTTTCCAATGTCGTGAACATCGCCTTTGACCGTGGCCAGCACAATTTTACCCCTGGCCATCGGGCTGTTCTTTTTCATGAAAGGTTCTAAGAAAGATACTGAGGCTTTCATGGATTGTGCACTTTGCAACACTTGAGCAACGATCAATTCGTTTTTTCCAAAAAGTCGTCCCACTTCATCCATGCCAGCAAGCAAAGGACCATTGATGATGTCGATGGGAGCATTGGATTGCAGTGCTTCTTTTAGATCTTCAGTCAAACCATCTTGTGTACCTTCGATGATGTGGTTACAAAGCCGTTGGTCCACGGGCAATGACTTTTGCGTGCTTCTCTTGGGTGTTTTTTTTGAATTGAAATAATCGTTGAACGCAAAAATCGATTTTTGATCTGAAATGAACAACACGTCATTGCACAACTGAATTTCTTGTTTTGAAAGGGTGGGGTATCTTTTGATGTGTTCGGTGTTGACGATGGCCATATCCAAACCACTTTCAACACAGAGGTGTAAAAAAACAGAGTTTAAATAATCTCGTCCCTTTTGAGGCAATCCGAAGGAAACATTGGATACACCAAGCACGGTTTTTGAATATTTAAATTGCTGCTTAATTTGTGATATGGCATCGATGGTGTTTTTTGCGCTGCCCATGTATGTTTGATCAAGCGTCGCACAGGGAAAAACCAACACATCAAAATAGATGTCTTCTTTTGCAAATGCATGCTTTTGGGTTAAAAGGTCATAAGATCTTTTTGCAATTTGTATTTTTCTTTCCAAACTGACACCCATGCCTTGAATGGGATCTTCGTCAATTGTGCCCACCACCAACGCAGCTCCAAATTTTTTAGCCAAAGGAACTATGTCATCAAAGCGCTTTTCGCCATCTTCTAAATTGATGGAGTTGATGATGCACTTTCCCTGCATTTGGGTTAATGCCATCTCAATGACCTTTGGGTCAGTCGAGTCAATCATATAAGGCACCTGAATTAATTTGCTTGAGGCCTGCAAAAATTTTTTCATGTCTTGCCATTCATCTCTATCTGGATTGGCCAAGCACACATCCACGACATGCGCACCATTTTTGACCTGTTTCAATGCGACTTCTGAAGCCAAATCAAATTTTTCACTGGCGATGAGCTCTTTAAAATGCCTTGAACCAATGGCGTTGGTTC
>JAYRVV010000382.1:0-5043 GCA_041918415.1 Bdellovibrionota bacterium
GTTTTTTCTGTGATTGGGATTTCCATCATATTGATGGGGCTTTTTACCATTCGTTTTGAGCAAACCACCATCATTTTAATGCTTTCGTTGGTTCTTGGAAGTTTTTATATGTATTGGGTTATACAAAAAACCTTTTATTTAAGATTTGTTATTTTAGTTTTTGTACTTGTCAAAGGCTTTCTTTCTATCAAAGTTGTTCGAAATATTAATTTAGGCAAATCATTTCACTTGATTACGACATTATTAATGGGCATTGTTTTGATTCAATCTGTATTGATCAGTCAATCGGTGGATCCAGTCACATCGGGGTTAAGGTTGCTCACGTTTGTAATTTTACTTACATTGGTTTTTTTTATACTACCCATATACCTAAGTGATTTAAACAAATTAAAAATGTACATTCATTATTTATGCTTAAGCTTCTGCATCATTATTTATATGGGTTGGTTTGCTTTTCTGTTTAATCCAGGTTCGATGTATTATGGGGGCCGCTTACGATTGATTCTATTTAATCCAAATCAATTGGGTCATTTTTGTGCATTTTTTATACCTCTTTTGATTTGGAAAATCATTGATCAAAAGAATAAAAATTGGTTTTTTATAAGTGCGCTCATATTATCTTTGCTTGCGCTGATGCTTTCGGGTTCAAGAGCATCGATGCTCGCAGTTGGTGTATGTGTAACATCACAAATGTTGTTTTTATACCCCAAAAAAGCTTTTTTAATTGCTTCCATGGCAATTCTTTTTGTCAGCAGCACTCTTTTGTTTGATTTAACAAAAAAAAATCCCAATGTGGAGCGCTATTTTGAGACGCAAGTTTTTCGTTCAAAATCACTAGAGACCGGAAGTGGGAGAACCGGAGTGTGGAAGGAAGCTAAAAGACTTATCCAAAAAAAATCTTGGTTTGGTTATGGGTTCGCTGCAACTGATAAATTGTTTGAAAAGGGATATTTTGAAAATTTACCACTTGAATTTCAGGGTGGTCATGTTCACAATGGGTATTTGCAAGAGATTTTGAATCAAGGTTACATTTGTTTTTATTTATTGATGTTGGTTTTTCTTATTGTATTATTTAATGCAATAAAATTTTTAATCTATAATAAAAAAGCAAATTTGTATTTTCTCTTTGGGGCTTTGTTTTTTATGTATTGTACAGGTCTTATTTCCAACATTTTTGAAAGTATGTTTACATCGGTTGGCAGTGTTTTTTGCTATCCATTTTGGCTTACGGTTTCTTTGATTGGTCAATTTGAACGCCTGGAAAAGTTGACTTAAAACATGTGTGGAATTGCGGCGTTATTTTCAAATGAAACACTCCTGAATGAAAAAGAGGATTTTTATATATCCATGCGAGCTGCTCTTTTGCACAGAGGACCAGATGATCAGGGTACTTGGTCATCCAAACAAATCATCTTGGTACACACCAGGCTTTCCATCATCGATTTGTCGACGGGTAAGCAACCTTTTTTCAGTCAGGACGGTCAATGGGTTTGTGTTTTTAACGGCGAAATTTTTAATTATCAATCGTTGAAGCAAAATCTAGAGTCTAAAGGTCTTAAGTTTAAGACCCAATCGGATTGCGAAGTGCTCCTCGAAGGATTTGTGCTTGAAGGAGAATCGTTTTTAAGTAAATTGGAGGGTATGTTCAGTGTTGTTATGGTGCATCAACCATCGCAAAAAGCACTTTGCTTTAGAGATGGCTTTGGTGTCAAACCACTGTATTACCATCAAGCCAAGCAAGGATTGATGTTGTGCTCTGAAATAAAGCCCATCCTTAAACATTTTAAATTCTCAAGCAAAGACGTATCGTTTGATTCTTTGTGGCTTTATTTTAATTATGGTTTTAATCCTTCATACAAGAGTCCCTTTGTTGGGATTAAAAAAATTGAACCAGGTGTACTCCATGAAATCAATCATGCAACCATCACACCCAAAAATAGATTTTTTAATCCAAAAATCAAACAATCAAGTCATGATGTTAGCGAAAACGCATTGGTCAATTCGATTCAAGATGCCCTTGTCAGTGATGTCGAGGTGGGTTTGTTTTTAAGCGCAGGCATTGATTCGAGTTTGATAGCATCAATTGTAAGCCTGGATCTTGGAAAAAAAATACAAAGCTTTTCCATGGGTTTTAAAAGGTATGCGCACCTGGATGAATCACCACAAATCAATCACATTGTGAAAAAACTTTCGCTTCCACACACGCACATCGACATTGATGATGATGACTTGCCTTGTATTGACGACATTGTGGAAAAACTTGAAGAGCCTCTGTGCGATCCATCTGCATTTGCGCTCGACGTTTTATGCAATCGAGCTTCGAAAACATTGAAAGTGGTTTTGGCCGGTGATGGAGGCGATGAACTGTATGGGGGTTATCCAAGGTATCAACATTTTAAATTGGCTCAAGCCCTAAAGGAGCAACCGGCCTTGATCAGCTCGTTTGTGATTAAAGCTCTTAAAATGTTAAATGTCGATCAAAGAAAATTGGAACTGCTTAGACAATGGATCCCTAAGCAAACATGGGCAAACTATTTAAATGTGTTTTGTTTACCTAATTTACGAGATTTCATAGAGCAACAAAGACACGAAAGTATCGAGAAACCATTTGCCCCTGAGGGCATTGCCAGGGATTATGAGTTTCAATGGTATGATCTTCAATGGTTTTTAGGCAACAACCTCATGGTGAAATCGGATCACCTCAGCATGGCGCATTCCTTAGAGATTCGCTTACCTTTTTTGCAAACACGATTACTTGAATCTTCATTGGGCATGAGTCCAAGTGAGCGAAGTCACAAGTCATTTCTTAGAAAAATGCTAAAAAAACGTCTGGGATCAAACGTGGCCAATTTAAAGAAAAAGGGATTTGAGATGCCACTTGGACAGTGGTTAAGCACGATATTTAAAAAATCCATTCAGGAGCATTTAAGCTTAGATCAAATTCAAAAATATGGCTTTTTTCGCGCTGATAAAGTTGATGATTTGTTAAAGTCGAATTTTGTGAACAATCGATCTTCATCCAACATTTTGTTTCGAATTCTTTTGATTCAAGCTTGGCTCAATAAGTTCGCGAACCAATTGTGAATACTTTTCAAGTGGGTGATTGTTTTTAAAGCGGTTTTCAATCCATTGAAGACCATTTTGTCCCATTTGATCCAAAAGATGTTTTTTTTGCTTTAAATCAATCAATGTGTAGGCCAATTGTGATAACTGTACACAAAATCCTGATTGAGATTCTTCAATGATTTTTCTGGTGTCACAATTGGCGGGTAGCATGGCAATGATCGCTCTGGCCACACTTAAAATGCCATATATTTTGCTTGGAACAATGAGTCCTTTTAATTCTTCTTTCAGTGATACAAAATGAACATCCGCAGCGCTTAAAGATTCACTTAAATCTTCGTTGGATTGATAAGGAAGAAACAAAACATTTTCAAGGTCCCGACTTTTATGGATAAGGTTTTGTTTATTCGCTCCATCTCCCACCAGACAAAAAACGATGTCCTTGTGATCTTTCAATTGCCTGGCCACATCAATCAATTCATCCAATTGTTGCGAATAGCCCATGTTGCCCGAATGCATGATCAGGAAGCTCTGATGGTCTATGTTGTTTCGTTTACGAAAAATGTTTTTGTCACAAGGATGAAGTTTAATAGGAGACCAATTTTCTATTGATCGCGTGTTTGGAATGCCTTTTTGTTTAAGTCGCTCTTGCATGTCGCGTCCGATTGCGACCACCTGATCTGCGCTTTTAAACACATGGGTATTGATTTGATCAATCCATTGAATAAACACTGGATGGTTTAGTTTTTTTAATGCGACCGCAATGTCTGGATAAAGGTCTTGACACACAATGATGAGTTTTGAATCGAAACGCAGTTTTAACAAATGAGCGATCCAAGGATTAAACGGAGGATCCGTCATGGCAATGATCACATCAGGTTTCTTCTTAAACAGTCCAATGAACAATGCCCCGATCAAATAAAAAATATAATTTAGAGCACGGCCTACAATACGATGCCTTGAAAATGAGAACAATCCAGCATGGGTGACTTTAAATGAAAAAGGCTTTTGCGATTTTAAGGGGTTGTAACTTGGATGCGCACACAAGACCTCAATGGTGTGATGCTTGCTTAAATGGCAAGCCAATTGTTCAAATATTAGTGCGCTAGCTGCACGATCGGGGGTGAAATACATGTTAAGCATTAAAATTCTCATGGTGGCCATCGGCGTCACAGGTTGAGAATATTTCCCATAATCATGCTCATCAAGTATGCTTTTAGCCAATATTGTAAAACTAAACAAGGAAGTTTATGGTTCTGGGTGTTGGGATTGACATAGAAGCAGTTGATTTCTTTAAAAAGCGATCATTCAATTCACATAAGGCTTTTTATCGAAGGGTGTTTTCAAAATCAGAAATTGATTATTGTCTTAAAAAAGCCAAACCCCATGAACATTTTGCAGCTAGGTTTTGCGCCAAGGAAGCGGCTGTAAAGGCCTTTGCCGATTTGGATCAGATGCCCATTTCAAGTTTTGAAATTCGCGCCAATCATCAAACCAAAAAGCCGACGTTGGTGCTAACAAGTAAGAAATTTGCTCAAAAGTATAAGTATTTAACGTTTCATTTAAGCATGAGTCATAGCCATGACTATGCTTGTGCACAAGTGGTTCTGGAGCAAAGGGGATTGAAATGAATCAAAGCATGACAGGGTATGCAAAAATTGAACATAAAAATTCGAACAAGGCATATGCAATCGAGATTAGATCAGTGAACTCAAGATTTATAGAAACAAAAATCAATGGTTTAAGTGATCATTTAAGCATCGTTCATGATCTTGAAAAATTGATAAAAAAAATGTTTTCTCGTGGAAAGTTTGACGTCAATGTTTCAATCATTCAAAGCAATAATCAGATACAACAGCAATTGGTGGAAAAAGAATTTGAATCTAAATATAAAATGCTAAATGCCTTGAAGAAAAAATTTAAATTATCAAGTGAAATCAGTTTGGATACCTTGATGGCCATGGATCAATCGTTTTTAAA
>JAYRVV010000383.1:0-1582 GCA_041918415.1 Bdellovibrionota bacterium
GTGACCATCATTTGTATCAATTTTCTTTGCTGGATGCCTTGCAAGATCGCGAAAAACAACTCAGAAATTTAGATCGACTGAAGAATCAAAACGCTGATCTTCAAAACCTTGCTGAGGCTTTATATGAAAATCTCATGCTTGAAAAAAACTGGTTAATTCAAAAACTCAAAAGCTTAAATCGAAAGATGGTTCGATGGGTGAGCGAAAGCCATTTTCCTTCAGCTTGGCTTGATCTAATGGATCAACTTTTAAAAGTTTATGAATTGAATGAAATGGATTTGTTTCTAAAGACCCAAGCACAAGCCCGCATGATTCAGGGTTTGGGTCACGCGCTTATTTACAGTGATTTTGACCCAGCACTTCAATTGAGTCAGAGCATGTTAAAGAAAATGGAAAAATCGTTTATTAATCATTTTACACAGCGACGGTTTAAACCAAGCAGGCAAGAAGAAGAATTTTTATTTAAAGGGCAAACAGATCGTTTTGTGCTTCAAACACATATGCCACAAAACACAACGCGTGTAGCGAATGTGCTTATGCATACGCAGAGTATAGAAGATGAAGATCAAAAGAAATATGAACAAATTGTTTTAAAAAAGAATATTCTTAAAAGCGATGACGTACATTTGGCAAAGCAGATTATCACTGAGCAGAAAATAAAAGCTTTTCTTGCAATTGAAAGAAGCAAACTTCTTCGAATCCCACAAATTCAAGCGATATCAATGCTTGGCAACACCAAAGATTTCATAAAAAAACTTGAAGCTCAACTCTTGCAAATCGATATTGATCCAAAGGTTGCTCGCGATGAAATCCATGAGTTTATCAATGGGTTTAAAAGTCTAAAAATGGCGCCCACATGGAAGTCCTATTTTGATTTAAAAGAATTTGTAGAAACCACGAATCAACACGTTAAAAAAATTAATGAGTATTGCTATACGAAAGCTAAAATAAATGGAAAGATTGAGCTCACATCATTGGTTGATCAAGAGATACTTAAAATAAAATTACACAATTTTTATTCGATTAAAAACATGCAATCAAAACTGTTGGAAGAAGGGTTTTTAGATAAGCTGCAATTGACATCGACGCCCCCAGCTGTAGCTTGTTTTACTCAGGGTTATGTGTTTGGACACAAGCCTCAGGTGCGAGCCAGTTCAAAAATGAACATAACCGTGCTTTCTTTCAGTGATTTATTTTTCCCTCCAATTTCACAAGTGTTAACGGTTCAAGAGCTTGATGAGCAGGGCAAGGCATACGAAAGGCAGTTGCAAGCTGAGTTGAATCTTAACATCAATGATTTGGTTCAATCTCAAAAAGTAGAGTCGTTCATTGTAGAATCCATGCAAAAAAGAATGCCAGCCGTTTTGAAGGTGCTTGAAAAAAACCCAAGTGAACAACTGTCTAAACGGGTCTCACATTATTTATTTTTCAAGGACAAGAGCCTTAAACAGACACAAGCCGTATTACATTTTATTCAAACGGCCCCAATTGTTTTAACAATGGTTTTTGTGCCTGCATCGTTCCCTTTGCTTTATCAGTTTCTCATGTTTGCTGCGTCATATGGTTCTGTGCTTAAAGAGAA
>JAYRVV010000384.1:0-1931 GCA_041918415.1 Bdellovibrionota bacterium
CATGTAAGCCAGGGATCTTTGCTTGTGTTTTCATTTTTCATGCTCAGCGATCCTGCAACCGTGCCCAAACAAACCAAACAAAAAATTTTGTTCGCCGTGACCGTTGCCGCTTTAAGTTTTTACATTCAATTTTTCATGTTCAAACCCAATGGACCCATGCTGAGCCTCTTTTTCGTTCATGGCATCATGCTTCTAATTCAACTTTTGAAAAAATGTCATCCAAGGATCAGAAAAATGACAAAATGTCATGCGTAAAAATATTCGTCATTTGTTGTTAACTTAAGCCATATAATTTGCTTTGTGTTTACAGGCACTTACAAACGGTATTTTTACTTCATGCACTTTGTTTTGGCATAAACTTTGCCTAGCAAGATCAGGTTAAATGAAATTGGCTTTTTACATCTATGAACATTATCGCGTGATCACACAGTGGCTGGGAACCATTTTGATCAGCTGGATTTTATCGCTTCTTTTCACAAGCATGATCTCTATTTTTCTTCCAAGCGAAGTGCGCTTACCACAAACAACAAACGGCGACATGCCTTATGAAACATTGGGCTTTGAAAGCACAAAAAGCATTGATCAATACATGGGTATTTGTGAACGAAACATCTTTGACTCACAAAAAAGAACTTCTTGCACGAACACAGTCATGACCAACGATGAAACTGCATTTGACCCTGAAGCACCGGCCGTTAAAAGTGATATTGGTGCCACCTTGCTTGGCACCACGGTTTTTTCCAATCCTCAATCATCGTTTGCAAGCATACAAACCAAATCTTCTGGTGAATCAAAGTCATATTACATCGATCATGAAATTCTGGGTGAAGCTAAAGTTTATGCGATTGAAAGAAACCGTGTGTATTTTTTTCGAAATGGAAGAAAAGAATACCTGGAGGTGGATCGCCTTCCATCCATCATCACATCACGTTCAACTTCAGGAGCTGTGCCTGCACAGTCCGGCATCAAAGTTGATGGCAATAATGTTAAAATCTCACGAGACAAAGTTGACAGCACCTTGGGCGATCTCAATCAAGTCATACAAGAATCACGTATGGTACCTAATTTTGAAAACGGTCAGGTCACAGGTTTTAAAATTTTTGCCATTAAAGCTTCAAGTATTTTTGATCAGTTGGGCTTAAAAAATGGTGATGTCATTGAACGCATCAACGGCACAACCATCGACAGCATAGAAAAAGCATTGCCGATGATGCAGATGCTTAAATCAGAGTCCAACATCAAAATCGATATCAAACGACAAGGCGTAAAACAGACCATGAACATCGATATTCAATAGGAGAGACATGAAACATCTAGCATTAACCACAACGATTCTAACGCTTCACCTGATCACCTCACCTTTGATCGCTCAAACACCTGAAGTCGCACCCGATAAGAATCAAAGCAAAACCCAAGACACAGTTCTTTTCAAGAAAACAGATCGTGGATTGGTGAACCTTGATTTTGTTAACGCTGAAATCGCTGACATTGCCAAATCCATCTCGGAACTCACCAAACGAAATTTTGTGTTCGATGAAAACGTTAGAGGCAAAATCACGCTGGTATCTCCACAGCCCGTCACCGTAGATGAAGCATACCGTGCGTTCATATCGGCGTTGGAAGTGAAAAACTTTACTGTTGTTAAAACAGGAAGGCTTTACAAAATTGTTCCCATCAGAGACATGAAATCTCAACCCATTTCCACAGAGGGTGAAGGGACAACGGGTGGCAGTGATGAGTTTGTAACCAGGCTGATCGCCATCAAACACACCAGTGCAAACGAAATTGCCAAATCACTTCGTGGTTTGGTTTCTAAAAACGGCGACCTCATTGCATACCCTCCGACCAACACATTGATACTGACCGATTCGGTTGCAAACATAAAACGTCTGTTAAGAATCGTGAACAACCTTGATCAGAAAGGTTTCCAA
>JAYRVV010000385.1:0-3197 GCA_041918415.1 Bdellovibrionota bacterium
ATCCACATGTAAAATGTCACGGATGCATGCGATTCAAAAAAAACTAAATCAAGGCCTGACTTTGATTGAGCTTTTGGTGGCCCTAGGCATTGTGGCCGCTTTGGCCGTGGCCATGATGTCTTATTTGACGGGCCTTAAAGCCAGTGACAGTGTCGATCGCGCAGCTCAGCAGATTTATGATGATTTGATTTACATTCGTTCAAGATCGATTTCGACCAATGCAAATCACCGAATTGTGTTCAGTGCAAACAACACATGGCGCCTTGAGCAATTGGTGGTGATGACATGGACTCCAATTTCACAAAACAGACAAATGCCATCCAACACAAATTTAACCGCAACGGTGTACACTAATGTTTCCACTTTACACTTAGAGGCAACGCCCAGAGGATTATTTATTCTCAATGGCCTTTCAGGGACTCCTTATGTTACAATAGAAACCTTGGGTTCAAGCAAAACCAAATCCATCAACGTTGATATAGGAGGGGCCGTTGAAGTCGTTTTGGATTAATGCAAATGGCACAAAGCAGGGTTTCACCATCGTTGAAATACTGGTGACCTTGGTGATGGCGAGTCTCATTTTGGGCGCTCTATTTTCATTTTTAATCAAGCAAAGAAGAACCGTGAAATTCCAACGCCTAAAAGCTAATGTTGAGTCTGTTTCACAAATTGCCTTTTTTGTGATGGGCCGTGACATTCGTAGAGCCGGATCAAACCCAAAAGGTTGGGGTGCTTTTGTGGCGGGCGAACCCATCGCGCTTGAACAGGCACTGAGCAATCGCATTGTCATACGTGCAGATTTGGATGGCGATGGTGATGTCGAAGATGACTCAGAAGAAAAAGTATCCTATGAGTTTGTTGATAGTCCAGATGATGATGATTCAGTGCCCGATCACATCAAAAGACAAGCGGGTGATCAGCTCGTGATTGAAAACGTTAAAAATTTCCGTTTTGATTATTTTTTAAGCGGTAGTGGCTGGGATCCTGATGGCGATTTGGTTTCAGGACAAGAGCCCCTGGTTAGAATCGTTAAAATGACTTTGTTGGCCGGAACGGGTCGGGTCAACCCAGATACTGGTCAAGAAGATACGAAAGAAATTGTCATGGAAATCCGCCCACGAAACTTTGACATGTAGGGGGACGAAGTGAAAACGAGAAACAACCATAAAAATCAAAGGGCCTATGTGCTGGTTCTGGCCATGATTGGGCTTATGACCCTCATGTTTTTTTTGATGACGGGCTTGTCCACATCATCTTCAACCGTAAAAGTCTCAGGTAATTACTCAAAAACAGTCGATAGCTTTAATTTTGCTGAAGTGGGCCTGGCCAAGGCAAGACCGATCATTGAAACGGCTGATTTTGATGATTTGTTAACAGATTTTTCTGACCCGGGATTACCTTTAATTGCCAAAACGGCGTTTAACGATGGATTTTACACCGTGTATGTCAATGACAACGACGATGGCGATTCAAACCTTTACGATGATGACGACAACATCATTGTGGTCACGTCCATCGGCACAAACGCTGTGGGGGGCACCGTGACCATAGAAGCTCACTTACAAAAGCCCATTGCCACAGATCCAGTCGATTTGCCCGGTGCACCCGGTGCAGGTCGAGGTGCCGCCATGATGTGCGGAACGGCAACGAACGTGGCCACGGTCGGTTCTGCTGAAATCATTGGTGATGATTACGACCCGCCGGCTTTTACTTGTTCGGGCCCAAGTTGTGACGGAACACCGATTGCTTCAGGTGGACCGGCCATTGTCGGTGAAAGCGCGATTACATCATCCGGCTCAGGCTACACAGGCGCGATTGTGCCAAGCCAATCGGACACCAACTGTGATGAATGGCGAACGCTTCGCGATTCTTTGGCATTGCTTCCCGCAGGTGATGATGTGGTCACATTGTCAGGCACTGGAATAAACGCTCCACAAAATGATTGCACTGATCCCAAGGTGTTCATCATCAACACTTCAGATCCTACCTTTAGGTTTTCAGGAACAGCCAGTCTTTGTGGTGTCGTGATTGTGGCGAGCAACACGGCCATCGCAGCCGTGGGTAATGTGATCATTGTGGGTGCGGTGTTGATCATGGGTGAAAGTGCCACACTCAACTTTGTAGCCTCCAGTGGAACGCCTCGCATTTTTGGACAAGTCATTGTGCAATCCACATCCGTTGATACGGCCAAAGAGCTCGAGGTTAAAGGTACAGCGGACATAAAACTTAGCACCACAGGTCTTGGTTATGCCACCGATGCCATCAATGCAGCCTTAAGCCCACCTGGTGGAGGTGGTGGCTCGGCCTTGATGACCATTGCATGGAAAGAAACCTATTAGGTTTTTTTAAAGCAATTTTTTTACGGCTGTCGATTAATCAACCATCTGTTTTTTAAGTTCGCACCCTATAATGTTAAACGCTTCCTTCACATTGCATGCAAGATTGTTTAGACTGGTCTGATCATGCAAGCCAAAAGTCAGTCTGGGGTTTTTGTCATAGAAATTTTGGTCTATGTCTTGATGCTTTTTTTATGTGCACTGTCGCTTTACAACGTGGTTCACACAAGAAAAGTCAGCGGTTTAGACGAATCTTGTCAAAATAATAAACGAAAATGGTCATATGTTTTGGATCAATTTGAGCTGGACGCCAGACGCTGGCAGTTGCTTGCCCCAGCATGCTTGAATCATGGTCTTATGCTCATTGAGGAAACAAGTAAGCAATTATGGGAGCAAAAAACCATCACCCAGGCGGCGATGATGACCAGGGACATGAAGTTTGATCATGTTTTTGAAATCAACAGCACCTCCTCTCCCAACCCAGGGGAAGAAATGGTGTTTTGTAACGAAGCCTTAACTAGAGCCAAAGTGAAGAAAGTTTCGAGTTTGACCAATCATCAATGGATTATTGAATTGGCGCAGCCTTTGAGCAATGAGGTGGTCAGGCCGGTGATGGGTACGCCTTTGGCTTTTTTTCAGAATAAAAAATTTAAAGCCATGCAAACGGGTCAAAAGACAACCTGGGTGTATGAAAAGCAAAACAAACAACTTGAAGAATTGGCTCGAAATTTGGATGAGTTTAAAATTGTCAAGTCTTTACAAAATGTACAAATTGAGTTGACGCAGGATTTGTGTCAATTAAATAAAATTGTGGAAATCAATCGAAGCAACAGTTTTGCAAATTTGGGTGTATGGGTCTTG
>JAYRVV010000386.1:0-4495 GCA_041918415.1 Bdellovibrionota bacterium
CCCTTTTGCTTTGCATGGTTAATGAGTTCAATCGCGATGTTCAAGCCTTCTTGCAAAGCTTGCTCTTTGTTTTTTCCAATAAATCGATCTTGCACCGATTGAGCGATGCGGATACCAGGAACTTCGTTGTGCAAAAACATCGCATTTTTATGGCTCACCAAGGGCATGATGCCTATGCACATGGGTATCGGGATGTCTTTTTTTCGACTTAACAGGGCATCCATTGTTTGTACATCGAAGATGGGTTGGGTTTGTGCAAATTGAGCCCCCGCTTGAATTTTTTTGTTTAACTTAAACAAGGCACCATCCAAACCTTTTTCACCTTTAACGTTGACGTTGAGTGCAACACCTATGCAAAATTTGGTTTGTAAAAGTTTCTTTATACCATCGAGCTTTTTACCTTTGTTTAAACTTGCAATCATTTCAACCAATCCGATGGAATTGACGTCGTACACACTGGTTGCGCCTGGATGATCCCCGATGGCCGCGGGATCACCCGTGACGGCCAAGATTGATTCAATGCCCGCCATGTGTGCACCCAATAAATCTGATTGCAAGGCGATGATGTTTTTATCTCTGCATGTAAGATGCAAAACAATGGGTAATTCACAGTGCTGTTTTAAGATGTCTGCAAAAATCACATTGTCTGAACGAACCACCGCCAATGGATTGTCAGGTACGTTGAGCGCATCACAACCGACGTTGGCAAGCACTTTGATCCCTTCCAAGACCCTGCTTAAATCCAAATCCGAAGGAGGCTCGATTTCCACTGTCACAAATGGTTTTTCACTGCCAAGCAAATGCTCAAAGGGGCCAACTTCGATGCGCTCATTGTTGAAACTTGATTCGCTAATAAGCACAGACACTTTTCGCGCACTTTTTGGTTTTAATGTCTTGGCTTTTTCCTTAAGGGCTTTGATGTGTTCTGGTGTTGTTCCACAACAGCCTCCGATTAACCTTGCGCCTGCATCGACCAAATCTTTAAGCACATCACCAAAATACTTGGCCGATGCCTGATAAACGTATCGACCGTCCACGGCCTGTGCAAAACCGGCATTGGGAAAAACCGTCAGGGGTTTTTGCGTTAACCCAGACATGCGTTCAATCACTTTTTGAATCAGCGAAGGTCCAACCAAGCAATTGGCGCCGTATGAAAACACGTTGAATGTGTTGAGTTTGCTGATGGCCTTTTCGACGGTCACTCCGGTGTCCGTGGATCCCTGTGAACTGAACGCCATTTGACACATGATGGGTACACCAATACCTTTGGCAGCCTCAATGGCCTGTTCAAGATCTGTAAGACGCGTGAACGTTTCAAACAAAATGGCGTCCACGCCACCATCAACAAGACCTTCAATGCATTCTTGATACATGAAAATGATTTCAGATTCGCTGTAGGCTTCAAGTTCTCTCTTGGCTTTGGTTAAGGGTCCCACCGAGCCTAAAACAAACTGTTGTTGAGCGGCCCCTTTTGCAATCCAAGCCGATTGTCTGGCGATTTCTTTTACTTTTTTTTCCAATCCAAATTTTTTTAACTTGTGCCTGTTGGCGCAAAAAGAATTGGTTTCAATGACATCGCTACCCGCTTTTAAATAGGCCTCGTGCATTTTTCTGACTGTGTCTGGACTGATTAAATTAAGCTCTTCCACCGTTCGGTCGATGGAATGACCGGAGTCATACAAGTAGGTTCCAATGGCGCCATCGGCGATTAGAACATGACCATCTTCGAGTAATTGAGTAAAATTACGCTTTGCGTTTTTAGCCATTCAGTGGGCGAGTGTCTCATCAAGAAAAAATAAATTCAACTTTGACTTATATTTTGCCAGGTGTTATGCGTTTTGACATGAAAGCATGTTTAAGTTTGTGTGTTTCGCTAATTTTGGTTTCCTGCGGCAATCCCAATCGATCGAGCACCTACTCTTATGCGATTCACCCTCATTATGCCGTTCGGCATCAAGGCTACTTACCCGCCAACACACACAACTCTAAAATAGGTCAGCAGCATGAGTTTTTCAGAAAAATTTTAACACAAAATCAATTTCAAGCCGTCGTAAAAGATAAAACCCTTGATAACTGTGTGCTGAGGTTTCAACCCAAGTCCTATCAAAAAACCACTTGGATCATGGGAGATGCCAGATTGCTGGATGAATATTTTCATCCTAAATTTGCATTGTCCGGCGAACTATCTGCCTTTCACACTGGTTCCAATCACATGTTCAAGGGCGTTGTTTCTTCACCGACCGTTTGTGGCGCAAGTCAATTTAACGTCATGGGGATCGCCCAAGATGGTCGTCGGTACCGTTTGAATTTGAACTTTGATCCTAGCTGCATTTTGCCTCGGGCATGCCAAGCCCTCGCGAATCAAAACGCTTATGTCGAATTCATTTCGATGCTTTGAAAATTCGCTTTTTTGACCCGACAAGTGTAATGCATCTGACCTGACATGGACAGCGCAAAAAACACAGACCAAACCATGCCCAAGTCATTTTGGGATCGTGGCATTCGTCTTGTCATTCCGTTTTTTCTTTTACCCTTGATCATTGTTTCACTCAGTGTTGGATTGTTCCTGTTGTTTAGTAAAATCAGCACTCGACAAAAAACTGTGTCACAATACGTTGAGCAACTTTCATCTTCTTCAAAGCACAAAAAGTGGCAAGCTGCATTTGAGCTTTCACGCCTTCTGGTGAAGGACCCAATGTCGATTGAGTCCTTGCAATTGGAGGACACATTGATCTCACATTATCAACATGCTCGCCCTGATGAGATTGATTTTAAACGCTACTTGATCATGGTTTTGGCCAACACCGGAACTCACAAAAGCGCAAAGGTTTTTCTTGATGACCTTCAAAGTTTGGTAGCTTTCGAAAATGAAATTTACCTTATCTGGAGCATGGGTCGTTTGCGATTTGAACAGGCCAAGGACACTTTACTACAAAAGCTTTCATCGTCTGATGCAGGACTTAGAAAAACCGCAGCTTACTCTCTGGGTATGATTAAGGATTTAAGTGTTATGCCCGAGCTTGAAAATCATTTAAGCGATCCTGACTTGGACGTCGCTTACAACAGCGCCCTTGCTTTAAGCCAAATGGGAAACACAAAAGGCGAGGCTTTGATTTTACAATTGCTTGATTTGGAAAAATTTAAAAGCCAATCGCCTAAATTAAGAGATGCCGAGAGAGAAGAAATGACGATTTCAGCGCTCATTGCTGTCAACAATCTTAAATTGACGAAGGCCAAAGATCTGGTGGCTTCATTAGGCTCGCACAGCAATGAACGACTTAGAGAAAGCGCTCAAAAAACCTTACAATTGCTTGAAAATAATCCTTAATTTTTTGACAAATCACCGTATTTAAGAATAAATACGCTCGATTTTAAACCACATTTAAATTTGAGGGAAGATGCAAAATCAAGAAGAACCTGTGAGTCCTCCTGAAGGCAGTGTTGTCATTGAAGACTCCTATGCCTTAGCCTCAAGACGAAAGTTTTTATCGTGGCTCACCATCGGTTGGGGTTCTTTTGCCGGATCGGTTGCCTTGTTGGGTGGTGCCTTTCAACGTTTTTTGTTTCCCAATGTTTTAAGAGAGCCTCCACAACAATTCAAAGTCGGCTTTGCACATGACTTCATTGATGGAACTGTCGACACGCGATTTCAAGATAAATATGGCATATGGGTGGTCAAGGGTTTTGATCCCGTCACAAACAAAAAAGGCATTTATGTTTTATCGGTCATTTGCACGCATCTGGGGTGCACACCCACTTGGCTTGAATCAGAAGCGAAGTTTAAATGCCCCTGCCATGGCAGTGGATTTTACAAAACGGGCATGCACTTTGAAGGTCCAGCCCCAAGACCGCTTGAACGATTTCGCTTAGTACTTGCGGATGATGGACAAATCATGATCGATAAGAGCAAAAAGTTTCAGCATGAAAAAGGTGAATGGAGTCAACAAGACTCATTTTTGGAGGTTTGATGATGAATCCACTGAAGTTGGAAAAACTTAAAAATAGCATATTGGAATCACAGATTTTTAAATCCATTTTTAGACATGGTTTCCCTGACAACACAAGAGACAGAGCCATGGTCGTGCTTTCAAACATTTTTTTACACCTCCACCCGGTCAAATCCAGAGAATCAGGCATTCGCGTTGGATACACTTGGTGCATGGGCGGCATCACATTCTTCTTGTTTTTGGTTGAAGTTGTGACCGGAATATTATTGATGTTTTATTACAGGCCAACCGCACAATACGCCTATGCAGACATCGTTGCGCTTAGGGAGCATGTGCCCTTGGGCATCATGCGTGAACTACATCGATGGGGCGCTCATGCGATGGTGATCGCCGTGTGGTTACACATGTTTCGTGTGTTCATGACCGGCTCTTACAAACCTCCCAGGGAATTTAACTGGGCCATTGGCGTGGTCCTTCTGGTTTTAACCTTGCTGTTAAGTTTTACGGGTTATCTTTTACCTTGGGATCAGCTGGCTGTTTGGGCCATC
>JAYRVV010000387.1:0-2370 GCA_041918415.1 Bdellovibrionota bacterium
AAATCAAACTTGATGAGTTGGCTGTTGAGTTAAGAGATAGCATCAAAAGTACAAATTCAGAAGCCAAGAGAAAAAAATACGCAAAACGCTTGAAAGTCGTTGAGGCTTTTAGAGAATCGGGAAACCTAACCAACTGGATGGTGTTGGATGTGGTTCCTGTGTTGCCACCAGATTTGAGACCTTTGGTTCCTCTTGAAGGCGGACGATTTGCAACTTCGGATTTAAATGATTTGTACAGACGCGTGATCAATCGAAACAATCGTTTAAAACGTCTGATTGAATTGAATGCTCCAGGCATCATCATTCGCAACGAAAAAAGAATGCTTCAGGAAGCTGTGGACGCTTTGTTTGACAATGGTCGACGTGGTAAAACCATCACGGGTGCCAACAAGAGACCGTTAAAGTCGTTGTCAGAAATCATCAAAGGCAAACAAGGACGTTTTCGTCAAAACCTTTTGGGTAAACGCGTGGATTATTCAGGCCGTTCAGTGATTGTGGTTGGACCTGAGCTGCGCTTGCATCAATGTGGTCTTCCAAAAGCCATGGCTTTGGAACTGTTTAGACCTTTTGTTTACAACAAGCTTGAAGAACGTGGTTTTGTCACCACGGTTAAGGCCGCGAAAAAAATGGTTGAATCACAAGTTGATGAAGTTTGGGACGCGCTGGATGAGGTTGTGAAAGAGCACCCCGTTCTTTTAAATCGTGCACCCACCTTGCACCGCTTGGGCATTCAAGCGTTTGAACCCATTTTGATTGAGGGCAAAGCCATTCAGCTTCACCCCTTGGTCTGCGCCGCATTTAACGCTGACTTTGACGGTGACCAAATGGCCGTTCACATTCCATTGAGCGTTGAGGCCCAAGTGGAAGCTCGCGTTTTGATGATGAGCACCAACAACATTTTATCACCCGCCAACGGAAAACCCGTGATCGTTCCAACACAAGACATTGTGTTGGGTCTTTATTACATGACTCGCGAAAGACCGTTTTGCAAGGGAGAGGGCAAGTCGTTTTCAAGTCCTTTAGAAGTGAGAGCCGCCTTTGATGCACAGGAAGTTGAACTTCATTCTCGCATTCAAGTGCGCATCGGACAAAAGCGTTACAAAACAACTGTGGGCCGCGTTTTGTTGTTTGAAGTGGTCCCAGTTGAATTGGGTTTTGAAGCCATCAACAAAGTGATGGGTAAAAAACCCTTGGCCGATTTGGTGGATAGATGCTTTAGAACTTGCGGTCAGAAAAAGACCATCTTGTTGGCTGATGGATTAAAAAACATGGGCTTTACCTATTCAACACAAGCGGGTGTTTCCATATGCATGGATGACATTAAAATCCCTGCTAAGAAAACACAATTGCTTGAACGCACCAACAAAGAAATCCAAGAGATTGTTTCTCAATACACCGAAGGTTTGATCACCGATGGTGAACGTTACAACAAAGTGATTGACACCTGGGCTCAAGTTTCTGAAGAAATTGCTTCTGAGATGTTGCGTGATTTGAGCACGGAAGTTGTAAAAAGCGAAGATGGTAAAAAAGAAGAAAAAACTCCGAGCTTCAATCCCATCTTCATGATGGCTGATTCAGGAGCCAGAGGTTCAGCACAACAGCTTCGTCAGCTCGCAGGTATGCGTGGTTTGATGGCGAAACCTTCAGGTGAAATCATTGAAACGCCAATTACAGCGAACTTCAAAGAAGGTTTGAATGTGCTTCAATACTTCATTTCGACACACGGTGCTCGTAAAGGTTTGGCTGATACGGCACTTAAAACGGCGAATTCCGGTTATTTAACTCGTCGTTTGGTGGACGTGGCTCAAGATGCAGTCATCACCGAATATGACTGTGGTGCTTTGGATGGCTCTTATGTAAGCGCTTTGGTTGAAGGTGGAGAAATCATCGAACCCATGGGCGATCGTATTTTGGGTCGTGTTGCGCTTGAAGACATCCTAGATCCATACAGCAACGAAATGCTTTGCAAGGCCAATGAAGAAATTGATGAAGAAAAAGTTAAACGCATTGAAGATTCTGGCCTTGAAAAAGTTCGAATTCGTTCGGTGCTGACTTGCCAAACGTTAAGAGGCATATGTGTGCTTTGTTATGGTCGCGATTTGTCTCGCGGACGCATGATCAACATTGGTGAGACGGTTGGTGTGATTGCCGCGCAATCCATTGGTGAACCGGGAACACAGTTAACGATGAGAACATTCCACGTCGGTGGTACGGCCACACGAAGGGCTGAGCAATCCACATTGGAGTGCAAAGGTGATGGAACGATCAAGTTCAATAACTTAAACGTGGTTAAAAATCGTGAAGGTCGATTGACCGTCATGAATCGAAACGGCGAATTGTCCTTGGTCGATGAAGCAGGCCGTGAACGAG
>JAYRVV010000388.1:0-1698 GCA_041918415.1 Bdellovibrionota bacterium
CAAAATGTATTTTGCAAATCCAAGCATCGTTTATTCATTCATCAAATGATTCAAACTGTGATAAAAGCAAAAAAATTTCGATGTTTGGTTCTCATTTAAAACAAATGGCAAGATTATTTTTAAAATTGATTTTTATCGCTGGTTTTTTTTCAGTGGTGTTTGTTTTTGCCTTTGTTTTGATGCTTGCCTTTAACTTACCCACTGTCAAAGGATTGAAAAACTACAGACCCATCATGGGTTCGACCGTTTACAGTTCGGATATGATTAAAATCGCAGAGTTTTACAAAGAAAGACGCGTGTACTTAACGCTGGATCAAATTCCAAAACCATTGATCGATGCATTTTTGGCTGCGGAAGACTCGCAATTTTATCAGCACAGTGGCATTTCATTCTCAGGCATATTTCGTGCTTTTTTAAAAAACATGGTTTCAGGTGAAATGAAGCAGGGAGGCAGTACCATCACCCAGCAAGTGGCTAAAGGCATTTTACTAAGCCCTGAAAAAAGCATCGTTCGAAAAATTAAAGAAGCGTTTTTAGCCACTCGAATAGAAAAAGCCTTAAGCAAAGAGCGCATATTGGAAATCTATTTGAATCAGATCTTTTTTGGTCAAGGCGCCTATGGTGTTGAGGCGGCCAGTGAGGTTTATTTTGAAAAAAACGTTAAAGATCTTAGCCTTGCACAAATGGCCATGTTGGCGGGCTTGATACGTGCGCCCAGCAGAGACAACCCAAAAAAGAGCATGAAAAATGCGATTGAAAAGCAACGCTATGTTTTAAAAAGAATGTTGGACGAAGGCTTTGTCGGTAAAAAGGAATATGAGTTGGCACTGCAAGAAGTGATCAAAGTCAGCTCAAAACCCGACATCAACCTTCAATATGCGCCTTACTTTGTTGAAAACATCAGAAAATATTTGATTGAAAAATACCCGCAAGAACTGATTTTTGAAAAAGGCTTAAAAATCTACACCACGATGAATAGTCAAACGGCATTGGCCGCAAAGCAAGCCCTTGAAAATGGTGTCATCGATGTGGACACGCATCAAGGCTATCGTGGACCCATCGAAAACGTTTCAGAAAAATTCAAAGAAACAATTGAAAAAATAAGCATAGAAAATCAAGCGAATTCAACTGAGATCAACAAAGCTTACAAAGCCGTGGTGATCGATATCAAAGACAATCAAGCCGTATTGGATTTGGGCTTTCAAAAGGGTGTATTGCCATTAAAGCACATGGCCTGGGCGAGAAAACCCAATCCTGAAGTTTTTTGGGAGTACAACAAAATCAACAAAGTTTCTCAGGCTTTGAAAAAACATGACTTGATTGAAGTTAAGCGAGTTAGCAAAAGTGAATTCAAACTTTATCAATCGCCCCTGATTGAAGGTGCGCTGCTGTCGATTCACCCACACACAGGTGCCATCATGGCCATGGTTGGCGGATTTGATTTTGAGAAGAGCGAGTTTAATCGAACCATGCAAGCCAGAAGACAACCTGGTTCAGCATTTAAGCCCATCATATTTTCCGCAGCTTTGGACCGATCTTACACAGCAGCCAGCATCATATCTGACACGCCCATTGTGTATGAGGATGATTCAATGGATGAATCATGGAAACCGAAAAATTATGCAGGAGAATTTCACGGTGACACCATTTTCAGAGATTGTTTGGTTGAGTCTCGAAACATCCCCACCATCAAAATTG
>JAYRVV010000389.1:0-2460 GCA_041918415.1 Bdellovibrionota bacterium
AAAGATGAAATCATTAAACATCAAAACAAAACTGTCGAAGGTGAATTTTATAAAAGTCAAATGGGTGTAGTAGGAAATCTTATAATCCAATTCTTTGGTTTCATCAAAGGAAAAGTTTCCTACGTATTTTTCCATGATGACAATGATCAAGAACACATGCTCATTGAAGAAAAGGTTACCTCAGAATTAAAAGGCGCGGTTGCCATGAGGATGAAAGAAGAATCTTTTAAAAACACAATTTATGCAAGCACATTGAAAAATAAATTCTTAGTTAAACCAGATCAAATGAACGATGACAGTTTGTTTGCCTTTATTTTTCAAAGGAAAAGAATAGGCTATGAAAAACACCCAGGTCATGGGCATTCCGCATGGGTCTTCATACGAAACGAAAACGATGACCAAATGTTTGATTATTATGTTTTACACTTTAAACAGGGTCAAATCTTGGACTCGTATTCGCATTCCAATTTTTCTATTATTCAACAGTAATTTTTTGACGAAGTATTAAAAAAAGCGTTTAAAAGACAGCATGTTCACCAGTCAAATGATACAGCGCGCTTTGGATGAAGACTTGGGCTCTTTGGGCGACATCAGCTCTTGTATGCTTTTTAATCAAAACGATGTTTCCAAGGCATTGATCATGTCCAAAGGGACAGGTGTCGTGTGTGGTTTGAGTGTTGCGGGCGCTGTTTTTTCTTGTGTTAACCCTACATTGACCATCAAGCAAATCATGAAAGACGGGCAAAGCGTAAAGCCCGGTCAAGTGGTTCTTGAGGTAGAAGGACAAACATTGTCCATTTTAAAGGCTGAGCGGGTGGCCTTGAATTTTTTATGCCATTTAAGCGGCGTTTCAACTTTGACCAACTCGTTTGTTAAAATCTGCGAGGGTTATAAAACAAAAATTTTGGATACAAGAAAAACAACACCCTTGTTTCGTCACTTGGAAAAATACGCCGTTCGAATGGGTGGCGGCAGCAATCACCGCATGGGTCTGTACGATGAAGTCATGATCAAAGACAACCATTTGGTTTCATTCAAGGGGGATTTGGTTTTGGTCTTGAAGCAATTTAGAGAGAGCTTTCCAAACAAAGTCATTGTTTTGGAAATTGCCCATTTGGATCAACTTAAAAAATACATGGATGCTCCGGTGAGTCGATTTTTGTTGGACAACATGAGTGACGATCAAATTCAAGCTTGCATGAGGCAAATCAATGGTCAAAAGCCTGTTGAAATTTCTGGAGGCATCACACAAGAAAGAATCAAACGATTGTGTGATTTAGGCGTCGATTTTATTTCTGTTGGACAAATCACACATTCAGCACCCATCATGAACTTTAGTTTGGAGTTTGTGCAATGATGCAGACCGATTGCTTGATCATTGGTACCGGTTTGGCCGGATGTAGTGCAGCCCTAAAACTTGCGCAAGCCGGACTTAAGGTGACGATGATCACACGTGCATCAAGCCCGCAGGAACTAACGGCCACGGCTTGGGCACAGGGAGGCATTGTGTATAAAGCCAACAATGAATCCCAGCAAGACCTGGTGGATGATGTTTATGTTGCTGGATCAAAAATTTCAAACTTAAAGGCCGCGCATGTCTTGGCCCATGAAGGTCCAAAACTTGTAAAAGATATTTTGATCGATGCTTTAAAAATTCCTTTTAGCAAAAACAAGAAGGGTGATTTTGATTTAACCGAAGAAGCCGCACATCGATTCAAAAGAATTTTGTATTGCAAGGACTCGTCTGGCTTGCACATTGAAATTGCTTTTTTAAACCACCTTCAACGATTTAAAAACGTCAGCATTTTAAGTGCACACACGGCCATAGACCTTCTCACACTGTCTCACCATTCATTAAACCCGCAAGATTTGTATGAACCTTTAAGGTGCTTGGGTGCGTATGTGTATGATCAAAAAAATCAAAAGGTCAAAACCATCTTGGCCAAGGAGACGTTTTTGGCCACGGGTGGCCTTGGTCAATTGTATTTACATTCAACCAATCCATCCGGTGCAAGGGGTGATGGTGTGGCTATGGCGTATCGCCTGGGCGCACGCCTAATGAATTTGGAGTACATTCAATTTCATCCAACGGCATTTTATAAAAAAGGTGTGGATCGATTTTTGATCACCGAAACCATGAGGGGCGAAGGCGCACATTTGATTGATCAGAACAACACACGTTTCATGAAAGATCATCATAAGGACATGGAACTTGCACCAAGGGACATCGTTGCAAGAAGCATTCACGATCATATGCTTAAAAAAGGTTTTGACTGCGTTTATTTGGATATCAGACACAAACCTTCTTCATGGATCAAAAAGCGCTTTCCCAATCTATACACCAAGTGCTTGGACAATGGCATTGACATGACCAAAGTGCCGATTCCTGTTGTGCCGGCCGCGCATTACAGCTGTGGTGGTGTGGCCACGGATTTAATGGGACAAACCAACATCATCAAT
>JAYRVV010000390.1:0-2683 GCA_041918415.1 Bdellovibrionota bacterium
ATCCTCGCGTACCTACCCAAGTACGCTGTGGTGGCTCGTTTGCTGCGGCCTCGAATCTGGATCAATTCTTCTTTATCCCAAAAACTTTATTTTTCTACATAGATTGAGGACGATTTGGTTGAAGATAACGAAGCAGATGGTACTTTTTCAGGCCCGACGACTTAAGAACCAGCCCCCAAGGTGTAAACGGATGAGTTTTCGATGTTGACCACACATGGGTTTTGTTCAATCGAAGAGCATTGTGCGATCAAGGCACCGAACCAGTGATTAAAATCACCCGATGCCGTCAACGTGACCGCACCATTGGGTACAACAAAAATGCAACTTTGATCGATGTCGCTGGCCACACAGGTTTGATCTTGAATGCTGATGGAAATGGACTGGCCTTCATCAATGGAAAAAACAAACTCAAGGGCGGATTGGTTTGCATTTTGAAGCGTCTCAAGGCTTGGCAACTCACTGGCCAGGCTGACCGAAGCATTTTGGTTTGAATCAGAACAAGATAACAAACCCAACAACATGATGATTGATGTGATATTTCTCATTTGGTCGATTGTATTACAATTGAATAAAAAACAAAAACAATTGATAAAAAACCTAAAAATACAAAGTTTAAAAACTCAAACACGCCGCTTGAAGTGAGAAAACTGAGCAATTGTGAAAACAGGGTGTGAACCATGACCGTGTTGAACAAAACAAAATACATCACGTTTTTATGTTTTGCATATTTTAGTGAGATGGCCAAAAGACCAAATGGCAAGATGACAGGGATAAGGTATAAACCATACTCATAAAGGGTCAGGTTTTTTAAAAACCCATGTCCCGGGTTTAACACATCTCCCACAATGGCCATCATCGGGTTAATGAAAAATGAAAGACAAACAAGCAAACAGGATTTCACAAAAATGCTTGTAGGGTTTTTAAAACGCCTTGTAAAGTAAATCAAAGACTTACTCAAAAGCATTCGATTTTAAAACGCCATAGTCCAAAAATCGGTCGCCAAAAAATTCAGTAATATTTGCAACTCATTGAAATAAAACAAATATTATCTTGGCTTGTCTCTTGCAAAACAATTAGGCATGAGTGAGCGAAAAGCTTTTCAATTTTTAAAAGTCATTCAAAAAATCAAAACGAAAGTTTTTATTTTATGTGCGTTTTTATTGATGTCTTTACTTTTTTTGAATCAAGGGATGAATAACCCGGCTCAAGGCAAAGCAAATCAAGCAATGGCTTTGCCCTTGCGGGAGACCTTGAGCACTTTGAATGCCTTAATGTCGTTTAAGCACAATGGAGAAAGCGAAAACATGGTCTTAAAATTTCAATACAGCAATGTGCATGAGCAACATCAAGTGAAGGTTAAGATCAATGGTGTCGTGGTGGCATTTTTACCGGTTTGCAAAAAACGTTGGTCCAACGAGCATGCAGTTCACTTACCGATGAGGTATTTGATCAAGGGTGAAAATATTTTGGAATTTAAAACGGATGAAAAAACAGACCAAAGTCACAGATGGAGCATCAAGGATGTCTACGTTACGTATGAGAACAGTTTAATTGAGGATGAAGAAGTGTTGGAAAAAGCAAAGCAATTGCTTAAGATTTACAAAGCGTATCCCGGATTTTTAAATCAAGCCGATTTGCTGATTCAAAGTCTTTTGGTAAAGTTCAGGCAGTCTAACACATTGGTGGATGAACAATTGTTTCAATTGAAAGAAAAAATCCAACAAGAAAAAGAGAAAATGAAAATAGATTTGGTTCTAAAGGCAAAAATTGCAAAATCAAGAGGTCAAACTCAACTGTTTCAAAATGCCATGGATCAAATCAAAGCAGAATTTCCAAACCCATATGAGCATTATAAAATTTTTAGAAGGGAGTCTTTGTATGATTAAGCAAATGTGTTTTTTAATTTTAATGATGTGCTGTAAGATTTTGGCCGATCCTTTGACTGCGCATCAGCATTATTTAAACGGACAATATGAAAAGGCCTATGCAAGCTATGGAAATGGAAAAAAGCATGAGACGAGCCGGGATTGTTTAAAACAAGAAGTGGAATTTCTATTATGTGAAAACGGCTATCAACAAAGGGCGTTTGATCGCATGAATCAATACTGTGGCTTGGTCATGCTGGTCCCTGTGGCTTGCAACAATCGTGTGTACAAGAAAAAAACGACAAATTTTATGAAAAAAATTTTCATGGAAGCCTATGCCGTAGAAAGTTTTGATTCAAGCTCGGCAAAAATCAGGTACACAACGCTCATGCATGTTTTTGGCCCAAAACATTCACTGGGCATCGAGGCTAAACAGCGTATGGTGATGTTGCAAGGGGCAGTCGAATAATTGTCCTTCTTCTTCGTTACCTTTTGCCAAATCGTCCTCAATGATTTCTTCAAGGACAACTACAATAAAGTATTTTGCGCGCTTGTCTTGATGGGCAATTTTAAATGTTGATAGGCCAAAGACGTGGCCACCCGACCTCGTGGGGTGCGATGGATGAACCCTCTTTGGATCAAAAACGGTTCATAAACTTCTTCAAGTGTGTGGCTTTCCTCGCTGATGGCTGAGGCCAGCGTATCCAAACCAACTGGGCCACCATCAAATTTTTCTATGATGGATGAAAGTATTTTTCGATCCATGGAATCAAAACCTTCTTCATCGACTTCAAGCATTTTTAAAGCCAGGTTGGTTG
>JAYRVV010000391.1:0-2993 GCA_041918415.1 Bdellovibrionota bacterium
CGAGACCAAAAACATGTTGCCGTATTCGGCCATGAAGAACATCGCAAATTTCATACCCGAATACTCAGCATGGAACCCCACGATTTCAGACTCACCTTCAGGCATGTCAAAGGGTAAGCGATTGGTTTCAGCAAAAATTGAAACCAGAAAGATTAAAAAACCAAGTGGACAGAGCATGAAAAACCAGGGCCCAGTGCTTTGCGCTTGGACAATATCCACCAAAGAAGCGGAACCGCTCAACATCAACACCGACAACACACACAAAGCCATCGGTATTTCATAGCTGATCACCTGTGCGCCTGCACGCAAGCCACCAAGCATGGGGAATTTCGAATTGCTTGCCCAACCCGCCAACAACAAACTGAACACTCCAAGCGACGACACCGACAAGACAAACAACACGCCCACGGAAAGATTGGCAATCATGATGGGATGCAAGTGACCGTTAACCATTTTTAAACCAAAGGGAATGGTTGCATAAACCAAGATCGCCGGAAACAAGGCCGCGAATGGTGCCAAGTAAAAGAAAAATGGATGTGCAGAACTTGGGCGAACATTTTCTTTAAACGCAAATTTCACTCCATCCGCCACACCTTGCAATATGCCCATCGGACCCAATCGATTCGGACCGATGCGATTTTGCATGGCTGCAGATACTTTTCTCTCGGCCCACACCATGATGTACACAAATACACCAAACACCATCAAAGATGTCATGGACGAACGAAGCAAGGCTCCAACCAAGGGATCTGTTAAGACAAACTCAATCATGTTTCCATCACCGGTAATGTGGTGTTTGTACGCTGCACATACTGCAAAAATTCGTTTGGAAATTTTTTGATGAAACTTTCAATGGGTGTTGCCGCGGCATCCGCAAACACACAAATGGTCCTACCTTTCATGTTGTCTGTGATGTCAAAAAGCAAGTCCAATGCGTTTTCTTTCGCTTGACGATCGTGGATCTGATGCACGATCTGGGTAAGCCAACGCGAGCCTTCCCTGCATGGTGTGCACTGACCACAGGATTCATGAGCAAAAAAATCACTGAGCACTTGTAAGATTTCAACCATGTTGGTGCGGTCATCCATCACGATCACAGCACCCGAACCACCCATGCTTCCAGCCTGAGCCAGTGAATCAAAATCCATCGCGACATTGCATTCATCAGCTCGAAGTACAGCTGAAGAGGCACCGCCCGGTATTACGGCTTTGAGACGACGACCCTCTTCAAGGCCTCCGGCCATCTCGATCAATTCAAGCAAATTGATGTTGATGGGCGCTTCGTACACACCAGGTTTTCTTACATGTCCACTGACTGCAAACAATCTAAGACCCGGACACTTTGGCGTACCCCATTGTTTGAACCAATCGGCCCCATTGAGCACAATGGAGGGAATGTTGGCCATCGTTTCAACGTTGTTGACGATGGTTGGGCAAGCAAAATAACCTTCAATCGCCGGAAATGGAGGTTTGAGTCTTGGCAAGCCTCGCTTGCCTTCCAAGGAATTGATCAAGGCTGTTTCTTCTCCGCAAATGTATGCACCCGCACCATGGTGGATGAACACATCAAGCGAATATCCTTTGTTTAAAATGTTTTGACCCAAAAAGCCTTTTTGATAGGCCTCATCAATAGCCTTTTGCAATATGTTGGCCTCATGACGGTATTCTCCTCTGATGTAAATGTAACTTCTGTGACAATCGAGCGCAAAAGCTGAACAGATCATGCCTTCGATCAGTAAATGTGGATCCCATGTGATGATTTCACGATCTTTGAATGTGCCTGGTTCACCCTCATCCGCATTAACCAACAAATAAATGGGTTTGTTTAAATTTTTTGGAACAAAACTCCATTTCATTCCGGTTGAAAATCCCGCGCCTCCACGGCCTCTAAGACCAGAGTTTTTCACCAAGTCAATGACTTCAATGGGTTTTAGATCAAGCACTTTCTCAATCGATTGATATCCCCCAAGCCCTATGTAGTGCTCGATGTCTTTGGCGTTTGGATGATTAAAATTTTTACTGACAATTTTCATCTTAACTCAATTCTTCAATCAATCGTTTAAAGGATTTGGAATTAACGTTTTCATGATATTTTTGAGAATTAACTTGCAACACAGGTGCGCCTGAACATGCACCCAAACACTCAACCAACTCATACGTTATCTTGGTGTCTTTATTGTTGGCATGGCTTGGAATGTTCAAAGATTTTGCAAGGTCGATGATCTCTTTGGCGCCTTTGAGCACACATGAAATGTTCCTGCATATTTGAATGTGAGAAAGGCCCACAGGTTTTGTTTTATAAAGTGTGTAAAAGCTCACCACCGATTGAACCCTCGCGATGGATAAGTCCAAGACCTTGGCCACATCGCAAAGGATGTCGTCTGTGAGTGTTTTGTGTTTTTGCTGTGCCAGCCACAACACCGGCAACAAGGCCGCCTCCTTGTGTGGGTAACGCTCACACAACTTTTGTATTTCAATCAAATCTTGCTCGTTAAATGCGCTCATGAATCAGCCTTTTTTCTTGGTCCAAGCAAATCATAATCTTTTCGTTGGGCAAAAACATGGGTTCCAGTTGGACTTAATATACGCTCCAATTTCGGGTGTCCCTCAAATTGGATGCCATACATATCAAAGGCTTCTCTTTCTTGCCAATTGGCACCTTTAAAAAAATCCGTGATTGAAGGAACCATCAATGTGTCGTTGGGCACTTTAACCCTGATGGCGATTCGATGTTTATAAATGGATGAGTACAAATGTATCACCACTTCAAAACGAATGTCTTCACCCAAATGATCCACACCACACAAGTCGACAAAAGAATCAAAACAAAGTTCGGGCTTGGTCTTTAAAAAGGCAACCACGTCCTTCAAGCCTTCGGCCTTGATGACGATGCTGTAATCTTGTGCAAATTCTTGTGATTGATTGATGTGTGCTTTGAGCGACTGCTCAATGATGTCTTTTTTTTCTTGTTTTGGCTCAAACGACATAGATCA
>JAYRVV010000392.1:0-9766 GCA_041918415.1 Bdellovibrionota bacterium
AAGCATTTATGTAAATGCTTCGAATGAAAAACGAGTGTTTCAAAGGCAAAGAGAATATTTAAAGCATTTTAATCAAAAACTTCCTTCAGTGATCCTTCAATCCATCGATGAAGGATTAACAAGCACAGCCGCCCTTTTAAAGACAAACGAAGATTTACGCGATAAAATCCATCGGTACTTAAAAGCAAAACCCATGTACGAGATTGGCTATAGTGCTAGCGATCAAAATATTAAAAACGAGCTCAAAATATTGAGTAATATGTTAGATAATAATTACAAACATATAAGTTATAAGCTATTCTCTTTTTTGGATAGCCATGCAATAAATAACAAAAATTATATTTTAAAAACCATATTTGATGATGATGTTACAAGTGCAATGGATGAATATTTTAAAATAATATTAATTCAATATTCTCCTGATAAATTAGATAAGCTGATGTCAACATGGTCTGATGATTTAACAAAAGGAAAAACAAATTACACTCAGATAAATATTTTTAAAGATCAATCGATCCTTGAAAATTTTAGAAATAGCATCCACGAAAGAGTTAAGATTTATTGTAAAAAGAGTAAACATGTAACAAAAACAACAATGGGAAAAATGATAATATATTTGACTTATGCAACTAATAAAAAGATGGATCTTCGAAATATCTTGAACCTAGTGTTTTAATCACCCTGCAAGGCTAAGTTGGCGCTTAAACATCTGATGGTACAAGCCTCGCTTGGCTAGAAGATCTTGATGGTTTCCTGTTTCAATCAAACGACCTTTGAAAAAAACAAAGATTATGTCGGCGTGCATGATGGTGTTTAAGCGATGGGCTATGATGATCGTGGTTCGGTTATTTCTTTGTGATTTTAAATTTTGAACGATCTTGCTTTCACTCAACGCATCCAACATGCTGGTGGCTTCATCCAAAATCAATATGGACGGGTCTCTGTAAAGCGCCCTGGCAATGCCGATGCGCTGCTTTTGCCCATCACTTAAGCCCTCACCGTTTTCTCCCAGCATGAAGGCATATCCATTTGGCTTGCCCATGATGAACGAATGCGCGTCTGCCAGCTTTGCCGCAGCAATAATTTTGCCTTGATCAACTTCATCTGTTCCCAAAGCAATGTTTTCTTCTATGCTTGCACAAAAAAGTGTGTTGTCCTGATTGATTAAAGCAATTGAAGATCGAAGAACGTCAAGCGGTGTTTTTGAGATGTCTTGATGGTTGATGAAAATCGAACCCTTGATGGGTCGATACAATTGATTGAGCATGTACGCAAGGGTTGTTTTGCCACAGCCGCTTGGGCCCACAAAAGCCACCGTCTTACCTTGAGGGATTTCAAAAGATATTTTTTTTAGCACCATGGGTGAATGCTCAGATCCGTACTGAAAATACACATCACGAAATTGAATCAAACCCGACAAGTCTTGCTTGGATGAAGTCGTCCTTAAGGGATTGGTGTCTTCGCTGGGCGACGTAAAAATCTCATCTACTTTTTCAAGTGATAAAAAGATTTTGTTAAGTTCATCCCAATCGTGAATGAGTGCAATCAGTGGAGTCAACAACGCACTGGCTAGCAGACTGACAGCCACGGTTTGACCAAGCGACAATTCATTATGAATGAAAAGGTATGTTGCATAGGCAAATAACAAACACTGCATAAGGTGCTGCGTGAAAGTGCTAAACGCGCCAAGTTTCAGAACCATTGAATCGAATTTCTTTTTCAAAAGTAGAACTTTTTCAAGTGAATGCTCATACATTAAGCGAGCAGGTAAAAGGGCGTTGAGCGATTGAAGCACTTCAATGCTTTTGATTTGCTCAAAAATAAGGCTTTGATTTTTTCTTTGTGCATGAAAAGTTTCATTGAGGTTTGCAAGAAGTATTTTAAAACTATGAAAAAGTAGAGTGAATAAAAATGGGAGTAAGGGCGAAAGCACAAGGAGTAATTTTGGGTTAAATAAATACATGACAACAGAATAGACTAACACCGACAGCACATTGATCAATGTGACCGTGATCTTGGTTGAAAAAAAGTGTCTAATGTTTTTTATTTCTTCAAGGCGGGTTAAAATGTCGCCCACATCACGTACGGCGAAATAAGCATAAGGTAACTTTAATACGTGATTTAAAAAAAGACTCGACAATTGAACGTCCAATTTGCTCGATAGTCGAAGAATTAAATTGCTTCTTAGTTTGTCGCACAAAAGATGAAGAGCAGAAACAAGGAAAAACACCAAAAGCGAAATAAGCAATATGGTTTTGCTTGTGGTTTTTAGGACAAAGTCAAAAAGAAATTGAGAAAACAAGGGCAGAGAAAGTCCGAAAATGAATATTAACAATGAAATCAAAAATATTTCAAAAACATTGATCTTAACATTTTTAAAGAGGTGCAAATATTTTAGAAATGTGTTTTTGCTGTTTGGGAAATGCTTCAATTTAGCGTTGGGTTTAAGCAGCAAGACATTGTTGGAAAATTCCTTTAAAAATTCTTCTTTGCTGACGGTTTTAAGGCCAATGGCTGGATCAGCAAGCGTGACGCTGTCTTCTTTGAATTGGTACACAACGACAAAGTGATATTGCATCAAAGCAATCATGGGCACCTGCAGATTGAGAAGGGCTTTGTAGCCACTCATCACGCCAATGCAGTCAAAACCGACCAAGTTGGCTGCACGCTTAAGCGAGAGCATGCTGGCGCCTTCTCTGGTGATGTGAACAAGGTTTCGCCAAGTGGCGATGCTGATTTTTTTTCCATAAAACTGTGAAATCATGCTTAAGCATGCGCCTCCACAATCCATGGCGTCGTGCTGTAAAAATGAATAAAACTTCATTGAATGAAGTTTTTGAATGACAGCCTGGCCGGGCTTGAAATCTTGAATGTCCAGTGGATCATCTTCTTGCTGGACATCAAAGTCGTTGGTTTGTGTGTCAAAAGTAAAAAATGATCCAGACTGACGTTCGACTTGATCAATGTTTGAAATGAATCGCTTGGCTTTTTCAACAAAGGTGTTGTTGTTTATAAAACCGGACATGGCCGGGTGATCGAATTGAAACAAATCCACAACATGAACATAAAAATCCAAAGATGATTGTAGGGTCAATTGATACGAGGGAAGGGCGATAAAGTAATCATTGGAAGAAACAGTTTCAATGAGACCTTTTTGATCTTTGTAGTTTAAGTGCACTTGGGCCTGTCCGCTTTGTGTGACAATCAGGATGTTGCTTTTGCCAGCCTGGCTGTTTAAAAAAGATTGTAAAACTTGTGTGTTCATCTTGGATGCACGGGCAATGATTTTTGCACATACATCTTTTGGCACCTTGTTAAGAGCAAAATCATTGAGCAGTTTTTCAAAACAGTTGTCCTCACTTATTTTTTTATAAAAAGATTCAAGACCTTCCTGGCGACTCAGTGCAGTTAAAAAAGCATGGCGTTCAATCAGCAAGAGTTGACCCGCTTGTTTGGCCTGCCAATGGTATGACCATTGTGTTTGTGAATTAATAAAAGAAGACAGCTCAATGAACTGGTAAGCTTTAACAGATTGAACAATTGATCTGTTTTTCAATGTGAGATCGATGATCCCAGACAGAACAAAGGCAAGATGCTCTTGAACATTCACCGTTTCATTAAGGAAAGGACCTTGTTCAAAAGAGATGATTTTAGAATGATCCAAAACATACGTTGCAAGATCAGGACTCATGAACGACAGCAAAGATTTATTGATGAGGTGATTCTTTTCAATCGTCATTGAATTTGATCAAACTGGTTGAAATATTGAACGTTGACCAAAGTTTTATCAAAATCGGCCATGGCATCAAATATGGAAGATAAGACACTGATTTTGCGCAGGTACGCATTGGAGTAATTCAATGGATCAATGTTGGAAACACCCCTTTCAAGGCCAAGTTGCTTGATGAGTGCATCAACGTTTTTTAAATCTTCAATCAACAGCATAAGCAATTTGTTGGTTTGATTGATGTTGATTTCGAATGAGACAATTTGGCTTTGCGAGAGGAGATTTTTTTCCAAAACTTGTTGCCTGGACTGCTCGGTCAACAAGCGCCCACTGTTTTTTTCATGCGACCACCTTGTGTTGGGTAGATCCCACTGAAAGTCGATCCCGCCCATCAAGCTTTGATCCATATCCTGCTCAAATTCGTTTCGAAGCAGAGAAGCCTCAATGAATGGTTTGATGTTTAAAACATTTTTTCTTAATGTCTGACGAAGAAGCATTTCACTCAATTCTAAGTTCTTTTTGGATCTTAAGGCGTCAATGGATTGATGAGCACTCAATGATTTAATCTGGCGAACGTGGTCATCTTTTTTATTGTTTGTGATGTTAGATGTGTCACACATTTGAACGGAAAAAAGAGCTTTGACCTTCTGGATCAAATGAGGCGAGTAAAGCGTTAGGGTTTGAAACAAAAGAGCCGTGTCACGCTCAATACTTTGAAGCGTTTGTTGATAATTGGTTTTAAGTTGTAAAAAATTCAAATGGTCTTTTTGCGAAATATGTCCCGTTTCAAGTAAAAGTTTGCCCTTTAAGACGGTTTGATCAATCGTGCCCAGTATGTCCTTGGTTAAGTTGTATTTGCAAAGGTTGGAAAACAAATCAAGGATGGTTTGCGAGAAACTTAAAAAATTCTGTAAAAGGTTGGATTGTGTATCAAGATAGCCAAGTTCACTTTGAAGTCTCTCCAACTTGTTTTGAATGTTTAACGATGCGTTTTGTCCGCCATTGCTTAAGTTGTAAGCACTTTTTAGACTAAACGCATAGGTGTGTGTGTTTTGGGGTGAAAGGGCTATGTAACGATTGCCCAAATACTGCGTGTTCAAAGATGTTTCAAGAGAGTTTAAAAAAGTATAGCTTAATCCCAAGGACTGAGTCATGGCTGTGCTTTTGTTTAAATTTCCATTGGGGTCAATTTCATTAAAAACACGTTCATACGATCCAATGGCATTGACTTTCAAGGCCAAGCCATGTTCTGTGGATGATCGAAGTGCGTTTTGCTGCGCCATGCCTTTTGTATAAACTTGAAACGTTGGGCTTTGCCTAAACATCTGGAGCAATTCCTGTGGTTTAATGAAGAATGAAGATGCCTCCATTCGCAGGCTTAGCAGTGAAATGGCCAAAAACATCAAATGCATGCGTTTAATCTTAATGAAATTTGTTCCTTAAGTACACAAAGCTGAACTACAATAAACAACGTGCAAAACGATCAATCACAAGAAGATACGGGCTTAAAATCCATTGAGTATCACCCAAGTAACGTCTCGTTTGCCGTCAGTGAGCACATTGCCAAAGAAAATCCAATTTACACCCGCGTTATGGTGTATGCCTTGTTCATTATTTTATGCGCCGCGTTTGTTTATAGCTATTTTGCGAAAGTGGCTGTTTTTGTGGATGCACAGGGACAGCTTGAATTTGAGACGCCGGCCACTCGGGTTTTCACCCAGCATGACATTGTGGTTGAAACCATCTTTGTCTTGGACAATCAAAATGTTCAAAAGGGTGATCTGATTTTAAAAGCGCAAAATCAGCTTTCCATCACAAACATCAAAAAGCTGTTTGAAGATCAAAACAGATTCAATGAAATTTTGAAAAAAACCTCACAAAACAAATGTCATCAGGTATGCATACTTGAGCTTGACCTTCTGATGCAAAGGTCGTTCGCATTCATGCCAAAATTGAAAGTCGACGGTCAACTTCTCAATTACTTGAGCAGCGTTAACAAAATTGGCTCGGACCTTTTGTTGACGCTTAAGGAATATTCAAAAATGCCCAAGGCCTTGGCGGGTCTGCAATCACAAATCAAGCAGCACCTTGGACGCATACGCTTAATTGAAAAAAAGGGAGCCACCAAATTATTAAAATTTGAATACAATCAACTCAAAAGTGAATTGGCACAGTTTGAAGCGCAGCTTGATGAAAAAAAACAATCCTATATAAGACAGGTTCAGTCCAATCGCGATCTTGCCTTGGTGACCTTGGCCGAGTTTAAAAAGAACATCAGCGATTACATCGAATCACACGAAATTCGTAGTCCAGCATCGGGCGTTGTTGTGTTTTCCAATTTGCGCACAAAAGGAGAGTTTGTCTCAAGTCGCACGGAGGTGTTTTCGGTGATTCCCACGAACTCACTTTTAAAGGCTAAAATCATGTTATCCAATCAGGATATTTCAAAGGTCAAACCGAAAGATAAGGTTAAAATGAATTTGCACGCATTGCCCGAGAGAGAATACAAGGCCTTGCATGGTAACATTGACCGCATATCCATCAGCCCAGTACAGACCCAAAACAATGTGATCACGTCGTATGAAGCATGGGTCAAGCTTGAACAGCAATCGTTTCAATCGAATCAGGGGCAGGTCATGGCTTTTAAAAATGGTATGACATTGGACGCAAAAGTGATCACGAAGTATGAATCTTTGTTCATGCTGGGCGTGAAAAAAATCCTTAACTTATACGATCAACACGTTCGATGGCGATAATCCCCTCTGATATTTTAAAGCAATTGCCAAGTGAATCTTTGTTTTCACTTATGCCAGATCTGGGCAACCAGTTTTTGGACTTTGCTTGGGTAAAAACATTCACAAAAGATCAATGCATAGCTCGCAAAGGCGAGAAATTGGATCATCTGTACATACCCATTGACCATGATCTATTGCTAAAAAACGATGATGATCGTTTTGTTTCATTTTTAAAAAGGGGGCGATCACTATCGTTAAGATCGCTGCTTTTAAATGTACCCTTACAGTACGATGTACTTTGCGATCAAAGCGTTAAAGTCCTTGCCTTTGAACGAAAAGCTTTCATTGATTTTCTTCATGAAGATCCGAATCAATACGCCTATCTTTTGAACGTGACTTCGTTTCCGTCGGTTAGAGAATTTAAAAAACTTCTTGAGGACCTTGGTGTGTTGTCAGCAAGTTTGATATCACTCATCGCTCAAATTGACATTGATGCGGGAGAAAGTTTGGATGAGTTAAAAAACAAACTTGGCAAAGATGTGATTTTTGTGGATCAAGGGCAGTTGAGATTGACAAGTTTGCCTTCTTCTCTGGTGACCATAGATCTGCTGTTGACAGCTCCGTTTTATTTTGGATGTGAAGCCCTGGTGCCTCCTCACCAATTGTCCTACGATGTTGAATCAAAGGATGGATTAATTTTTCACACACTTTCGTTTGAAAAGATTTTGAACCATGTTGATTCAAAATTATGCATTGAAGCCCTTTACAATGAGCCATTCATACACATCAATGAACACACGAAAATCAAGATGGTCGCAAAGATTAAAACACAGCGATTGGGCAAGGTGTTCGATAAAACTGAAAGTTTGGCCAGGATGTACTCGGTGGATCCAAAAAAATTGGAAATCGATTTAGAAAGAAAAAGCCATGAAAATGTTTTGGTGCTTGCGGGTGTTTTGTTTGGAAAAAGAATTGATCCAAGTGAAATTGAACATTTTGCAAAGTCGGTCGATCATCACTTGGATCTTATGTTTTACGCAAAAATCTGTGAGCAAGCAGGGCTTCATGTTAGGACGTTCGCGTTTGGAAAAGCTAAATTTAATGATCGTTTGCCGGCCCTGGCTTTTTCAAAAGACCGTTGTGTGCTGATTTTAAAACAAGATGAAAAAACTTGTGTGGTTTTTGACGGACATTTTGGCTTGTGCACATGGACCCAGGATCAGCTGAATCAAGCGGGCCTTTTGGAGGGTCTGAACTTGAGTGATTTAAGTTTGGATCAAAAAGTTGTGAATCAAAACGACGATCAAGCAGTCAATGAAATAAAATCCCCGTCCTTGAGACATGTTGTTGGGTTTTTTAAAAAAGAATCGAATTTAAGCCTTTTGGTCATGGCATCTTCGGCGCTTGTTTTCTTGATGAGTCTCCTACCTCCTTGGATGAGCGGTAAAATTGTTGATGATGTTCTGGCGGTCAAAGATGTTCGTTCGATTGCCTGTTATTTTGTTGGGCTGCTGCTGTGTTATGCATGCATCACGATGCTGACTTGGCTGAGGGGAGTATTTTTAAACCAGATGTCTTATCTCTATGATTTCGAAATATCCTCACATTTTTACAGAAAAACGCTGGAGCTTGGTAAGCAATTTTCTAAGGAAAACCGAATGGGTGAAGTGATGAGTAAAATGGCACAGCTAGGTCAAATCCGTGATTTTGTTTCATCCCAGATGATGGGTTTGATGATCGAGATTGTTTCAGTGCTGGTTTATGTGTGTATTTTATTTTATTATTCTTATCAGGTTGCATTGGTTCCCTTGTTGGGCATGGGAATGGTTTTTGTTTTGCAATTCTATTTCAAAAAATATTTAAGAAAAAAGCGATTGAAACTTTTTGATGAATCCAAAGATTCATTCAGTAAAATATCAGAAATGATCTCTAACATTGCAACCCTAAAAGCATTTGGTGCAGAGAAAAAAATGCTTTATAGGTACGAGAAAAGTTTTCTCAATGCCGTTTCGCTCGAAAGAGATTTGGGCCTTGGCAGCCAAACCATGCAAGCAATGATCAATTTGTTAACGACAGCCATGCAGGTGATTTGCATATGGTTCGGAGCGCTTTTGGTGTTTGATCAGAAGATCAGTGTGGGGGCCTTATTCAGTCTTATGTTGTTCGTTTCAAAAACCATAGATCCCCTCAGGAGCATCTCGCAGTTTGTTTCATCTCTTGAAGACCTTAAGTTATCTTTTGATAAAGTGGATGAGGTTTACTTGAGTCATGAAAAAATGAAAAAAGAATCAAGCGTGAAAGCCATGAATTTTAGAAGTCTCAAGGGCAAAATCAGTCTGCAAAATGTTTCGTTTTTCTATGAAAAAGATCGTCCAGTTTTGCATGACATAGATTTAACTGTTTTTCCAAAGCAAACGGTTGGCATTGTTGGTGCCAGTGGCAGTGGTAAAACAACATTGGCCAAGTTGATGGCTGGACAATTGTTACCAAAGAGCGGTGAAATATTTTACGATGACACCGAAAGAAAAATGTTACCCAATCATTTTCTGTTTTCTTCCATTGGTTGGATTCATGGCAAAAGCGAACTGTTTTCAGGAACGCTTCAAAGCAACATTGCCTTTGGTGAGGTCAACATCAAGGAGCATCGATTGATGGACAGTGCAAATAAGGCACAGGTAACGGAATTTGTGTCACAATTTTCTACAGGGTTTAAGCAATACTTGGCCGAGGGTGGACTTGGTTTGTCAGGAGGCCAGCGCCAGCGTTTAACGATTGCACGCACGTTGTATCAAGATCCAAGAATATTGATCTTTGATGAGGCGACCAGTGCTTTGGATGCCGTAACGGAAGCTCTTTTTGTTGAGCAATTTCAAACTTTGCTTAAAGATAAAACCAGTATCATCATTGCCCATCGTTTAAGCACCATCAGGCACTGTGACGTGATCTATGTGCTGGAAGATGGACGGATGGTTGAATCGGGTGATCATGCCTCTTTGATTCAAAAGCAAGGTGTTTACCATCAGTTATTTAAAAATCAGCTTTGAGTTTGTTCATTTAAAATTGTAAGAGTCAAAGGTTGAAGCAGCCAACCTTCGTGCGTAAGACACAAAGGCTTTTCAATGTTACAGGGGCTTAAGAATAATTGCCCATCTTCTTCGTTCTCGCAAACGAACCATCCTCGCGTACCTACCCAAGTAGGGTTTGTCGACGGAAGAGAGTTTGAGAAATTAATTTTTGAAGATTGAAGTCTGAAGTTGTTTATAAAAGTTATGACGTAGTTCAAGCACGCAATTCAGAAGTGCCC
>JAYRVV010000393.1:0-2266 GCA_041918415.1 Bdellovibrionota bacterium
CAAGTGGATACTCCCCCAAAACGGTTTATTCCCAGTGATTATTCTGCTTTTCGGATATTTTGGACAAGCACATTTGAGAACTTGCCACGGAGACATTTTATTCAACCATTGGAGAATTATTTCGACATGCCATTGGGGATTCGACGGCAAGACACCAGAAAGAGCAAAGGTGTTGTTATGAATGAAAAAATGAAATGGACAAAGACGATAAGCGCAAGGCATTACGCTTGGTTCCTGCTGTTTTTATTTGCTTGGATTTTTGGCTTGGCTGATATTCTTCGATATGTTTTTGCCGGTCTATCGTTTTTGCATTGGTTCAACGATATTTTGTTGATGTTTGGCTCCATTTCCCTCGCAATCACGGTTGTTATGGTTCTAATGGAGGAGACTAAATGAATTTGACAGTAGCTTTGTTCATTGCTTTCATCGTAACCGTCGTAGGGGGGCTTTTTGTTTTCTGGAAGGCATTGGATGGCGCTGTTGATTTTATAGTTTTTTTGGGGAAGGTTGTTGCGTTCTTTGTTGCCGCTCTTCCCGGCTTGAGGCCATCGCAAATATTTAATATTCTTGTAGACGTGATAATTGCAGTAGGCGTTGTTTGTATGACATTACTACTTAACGGGTCAGGTACGGATATTTTTCATTCGATACTCGTATTTGTGGGGGCGGTACTTACATGTCTAGTCGTTTCAGTTTTTGCGAGATAATGTTTATTTCCTTTGATCAACTGCTCCACCAAGGATTTTGCCTCACCCAGCAGGCGTTTAGAAACCTGTCACCTTGTTTTTGCCCAAATTAGACTACATCTCATCGCGAAGCCATTGAATTCAGGACACGGATGACATGGATTTCACGGACGGACACGGAAAAATTAAAAAATCCGTCGAATCCGTGAAATCCGTGTACAAAAAGGGGTTCCATAAATAATTTCACGATGACTTGTGGGTTATTTTGGACGGAATTTAGGTGTCAGGTCTTAACTTTCCTCTCCCGCCCGTTCCAAATTCAAAGCCAGCAGTTTTTCCAAGATCTGTTCGTCGGACAAGTTATACTGCCAGCCGTAGGCGTCCAGCACGGCATGATCGAGTTTGGTGTGGATGTGGTCGAGGGTTTCGATCTCGTCCAAGCCGATGATTTGTTTGACCGCCTCTTTGAACGATTCGGGCATGCGCATTTTGCCTTTGTGTTCTTCGCGGTACAAAGCGAGCGCATTGTAGAGATTGGTGAGCGTGCGCTTCTTCAATGCCTTTTCGGAGTCTTTGAATTGGTCGCCCTGTGGATCGAGCCAGCGATTCCGAAAATCATCCAGTTGTTTGGCGGCTTCGGCAATGGCTGTGACTCTTGGATCGTCTTTCGGTTCATGATTTGGAGCCCACGGAAACGGGAAGGTTTCAAAGGTCATTGAAAGAGAATAACGTGGGCGATCTTCTAATGAAGTTCCTTTTGATAATACCCAAAGCTCGTGGACTTTCGAATGTAATATGCCAAAGAAGTAATCATCTTCGCGCGAGATTACGGTTAATGCTTGATCGGGTAAAACCGGATGTTTTAGCCAAATAAAAATCCTATGTTTTGAGGTTTTAGGAGTGGCAATAAATCTTTTAAGATTTTCTATAGCTTGACGCATTTCTGGACGGGGTCTCGCAAATAGCCACCATTTCTCGGACAATCCTTTTTCTTTGGACTTTTCTCTTTCTGGCTTTACGTTTTTTGCAACATATTCAAAAGGCAATTCGTATTTTTGCGCTTCAGATAAGGGAAGATCGACTCCAAAATCAATAATCCACATATTCCTAGTTCTGTCGGTAAGATCAATGCCATTAGCGGTAGGTTTTACAACAATATGGTTTTGATACCCACTTTTGTTTTTCGCAGACAAAAATAGCTGTGCTGTTTTGTCGTCTATCTCAAAAGAACCTGTCTTCTTTGTTCCTTCAAATGCTAGACCACTATTTTCCTCTAAATGTGTAGCTTTTGTTAAATCTTGAGTGCTCGTTAAATCTGTGTTGATTGAAGTGACAATCTGATCATCAAGAAACTTTTCAAATTGATTACCGTTGTCAAACCCTACCATTGAAACCCGAACCGCAGCGCCATCCAACAACCAAGGTCTATCAGATTGTGCCCAAAAAATATCCCCAGCGTTTTTTATTCTTTCTAATACAATTCTGTTTGCACCTTCTCGCAATGAGTTCGTTGCCAAAAGCCCGCAACGTTTGGCTTTTTTATACTCGATTTGTGCTCGTGCTTTTTCAAACCAATAACA
>JAYRVV010000394.1:0-2111 GCA_041918415.1 Bdellovibrionota bacterium
AAATCTAAACCCAATCTTTACACATTCTAAAAATACATATTATTTTTGTCATCGGCAAAAGCTTTAAAATTGAAGGAGATTCCAATATTTTTTGATGATCATTTTACATATTATTAATTTAATTAATCGTATGGTTAAAACTATTTGCACACAAGCCCTCAAAAATTTTGTATATGAACCTTAGTGAACCTCATAAAATTAAAATATAACTGCGTTGCTTTGGTGGCCTTCGTTTTAGGCTTTGAAGTTTTATTCGCTCAGCCAGAAGTGAGGTATCAGTGGCTAAGTAAAAGCTCTAAAAACATCAACGCTGTTTACATGATTGAGTTTAAAACGAAAAACATTTTAGACGACATTTGCGATGACTACACTCAAAAGCCTGTTTGCCAAAAACCCAAATCACCCAGCGAGATTGAAGATTTTCAATTTTATCTGGCAATTTATGAACTAAACCAACTCGCCATTGAAAAAATAAAAGCAAACCCTAAACTTGATGAACTTAAAAGCACAAATTACTCCACTTTAATATGCAATAGTTTTAATTCAACAAATGATCATAAACTTGGTCAGGATGTTTATTTTCCTAATTTTCGCGATGCCAAAACAAATGCTTGGGCAATGAGTTCCTCGTTGGATAGCACGCTACAAAAACTCTTAAAACCAGTTGAACAAAAACAAATTAATTTTGAGATTTCATGTCAAAGCGAAACCAATGGAAATGATAATCGTATTATCAAACTCAACATTGGCTTTATCATGCAAATTACAAAAAATGGATATCTAAAGGTGTTGGGTCCCTTACCTTTTTTACAATTTACTGACGATCTAAAACTTCTGACCAAGAGTCCGCCCTTGTATAATTTAGATGGCAAGACACGAAACACTTCATTGAATGTACCAAGCGTTTACATACCAAGCCGTCCAATTCAATAAAAATTGAAAAATCATGAACAATCTTCATGTTAAGATTCGCTTTTTATATTTTGTTTACATTCGTCGTCCCTGAATAAATCAACGATAGGCTTGTACCATAAGTTTCATAAGCAAAGAGAGGTAAATTATTTGCAAGGTTTTAGCTTTTGATCACTGACCAAAGTATGCTTGTCTGGCGACAAAACCCCCGGCCAAAAAGGGAAGTCGCAACGTAAAATACATCGCTGAGGCCAATGCTTGCGCTGTTTGAGGATGCATGGGGTTTGCACAAAGCAGACGATAAATGATTGATCCCACCATAAACCCTCTAAACGGAATATCAGAATAGGGGCTTTGCTTAAAGCGATACCAAGCCGCCCTCTCAATCGCATAATTTCTCGCCCAAAAGGGTAAATCTTTGCCCTCCAATTCCATTTTTTCCCAGCGATGGGCAAGTGTCCTATTTTGATCAACATCAAAAAGTCCTGCAATGACGGGAGGTCTAATTTTTTTGTTCTTTGATATTTTAATTTTCTCAATTCGCTTCTGAGCCTGTTTGTTATAAATTTCCTGTATGTAAATGGCATCAAGAAGATCCATTCCGACATGATTCATTTTTTTCTCTAAATTGATTTTCTGATCAGCACTTAAACTGTCTTTTTGTGCAACATAGTTTTTTTGACTTGATCGATTCACCAGTCGATTAACAAAAGTTTCTACTGATTGCTCATTGAAATCCTTAACAAGTTCAGGATCGCTCTTAGCCTCTTCTATAATGTTATCAATTTCTTTATACAATAATGCCCTTTCATCGTTAAAATGAGGGTGAGCTAATAATTCCTTGTATTTGACTGCAATGGCATCCAAATTGTCGACTTTGCTTAATTCTTTTAACAGATCAATTTTTTGTCCTTTGCGATCAAGCAAAACATTCTGCACTAAAAGCTGATTGATCAATATGTCCGGAGCTGAAAGTAAAAAGCCCTTTGAAAAATCTGCAAGATAAACACCTGAAAAACCCTTGGTCGCATCACGAAAATGACTGACCGACATCAAATTAAACAACAAAGCTATACCAAGATCATAAGAAAAATTGATCATCGTGTTTGTATGATTTAACGGAACATCCTTCATGTAATAACCCGCAGCCACACCCATTCCAGTTGTCACAGTGGCCAATCTACTGAATGCGCCGCCCG
>JAYRVV010000395.1:0-3930 GCA_041918415.1 Bdellovibrionota bacterium
GGAATTAGTTCCAAATTTGCATAACATTTTATATGCTAGGCTCTAAGAATGAAAAGACTGAAATTGACCATTTTGTTGCTGATGATTCAAGGTGTTGTTTTCGCCGATGTCGTTTTTCTAAAATCGGGTGAATTGATGGAGGGGCAGATTGTTTCAATTCAGGCATCTTCGATAGATTTTAAAGAGGGTGAGCAAATCAAAACGGTATTAAAGTCTCAAATCGATAAAATTCAATTCATTGCTTTAAGTGATCTGGACAAGCAAGACCCTTATCTTCCGGGGCTTGAAAAAAACAAAACATCACAATTATCAAAAGCAAGTCCGGTGGACACTTTTGAAAAATGGAGACAGTTCGCGATTGTGGGAGACGTTGATGGTATGGTTTCATGTTATGCTTCGTTTCGACAACATGAAATCAAAAAAGAATTGAAAAAATTACCCAAATCAAAACGCAAAAACATGCTTCAGGCCACGGCGCAGACGCAGTTTACGACACAAGAGCCTTATTATCAGGGTGACCGCGCCATGCTTGAGGTGAATTGGCAAAGCGGTCTTTACACGGACACTCAGGTCTTGCAATTTGTATTGGAAGATGAAACCTGGAAAATTGTTCAGTAATTCGGGGGACACACGACTGGACCCGAATTCCCAGAGTCAAACATTAGACCAAGCCCAATTCTTTAAATCCATCTTTCCAATACAAGCACGTGGTCAGTCCGATTTTTTTTTGAACTTTATCCTGTGAAAAGCAAAAACCATGAGCGTTTTTAAAATCGTGGAGTATTCGATTCAAGTTTCTTAGAGCTTTTTCATCAACCTGGTATCCGGATTTGATTTTAATAAAGGCAAATGGCATGCCAGGTCTATCGATGATGAGATCCACTTCGGCGTCATCTTTCGTACGAAAGTAGGATAATTGCCAATCGTTTTTCTTGTACTTACACAATCGTTCTATTTCCAAGATGATGAAATGCTCAAAAACACGTCCGTATTCGTAAGTTGATGGTTTTGGTGCGTGGTCAAGTGTTCGGCCTAGTTGTCGGCTGACACCGATATCAAAGAAATAAAATTTTGGATTTTGCTTTTGTCTTTTACGAACGGATAATCCAAAAGCCGGCAACATAAAACCTATCCAAGTATCTTGTAAAATTTCAAAATACGATTGCACAGATACGGGATCCGATTGTATGTCCCGTGCGATTTGGCTGTAATTAACAATTGCCCCATTGCTTTGTGCAGCCACCTGTAAGAAGGCATGGAAAGGAGCAATTTTTCTCACGTACTGCTCGGCTTGAATTTCTTCTTTAATGTAATTTGCTGTGTACGCTCGAAGGTATTCTTTTTTTTCTAATGGCGATAGAGCAAACACTTTAGGAAGAGATCCAAATTGTAAAACCTCATCCAATTGAAAATCCTTTTGAAGTTCACCCATGCACAATGGAAAGAGTACATTCATAAAAGCACGTCCAGCCAGCATGTTGGCGCTGTTTCGTTTTAATTTTCTTGCACTTGATCCTGTCAGGGCAAATTTAAATCTTCCTTTTTCAATGTGTTGATGAACCACATCCAAAAGTTTTGGAACTTTTTGAACTTCATCAATAACGATCCATTCAATGTTTTTTTGATGTTCAAAAGATGCGATGACATCAGTCAATCGATCTGGACGTACAAGAAATTGTGATTCTTGGTCACTGCTCAGTAGATCAATCCAGTAGGCTTGTTTGGCTGTAAAAAGCTGTTTTAAAAGCGTGGATTTGCCCGTACCGCGGGCGCCAAACAAAAAAAAACTGTTTGATTTTAAAGGCTTACATATTCTATTAAACATGATTTAAGAATGTACGCCATTTTTAAATCATGATCAATAAATGGCGCCCACATTATTTTTGGAAACGAGATTTTTTGATTGCAAAAGAGGGAGTGTAGAAAAATACAGTTTTTTGCTTTAGAAGAATTGTTCCATATTCGAGGCCGCAGCAAACGAGTCACCACAGCGTACTTGGGTAGGTGCGCATGGTAAGTGAGAGAACGAAGAAGATAGGCAATTATTCTTGCATCCCCAAAGATATCCAAGCCATGGACGTGGGCCGATGGTGTCTATGAGTAACGAAGTTTCTTTAAGCGCGGGGTAAAGTGTATTTGTTTTATTGAGTGTTCGCTGTGTTGTTTAAATATACAGGTTCACGATCAAGTAAATAATTCGGGTCCAGGTCTGTGTCCCCCGAATTTTGGAATTACTTGCGAGTAGGCTTTGAAGATAATGATAACCCTTTGTTTTTTGTTCCAAGTAAAGTTCCAAGTGTGGAAGAAGGAACGTTTCGAGATCCTAAGCTCAGATCTGTTTTTGGTAGTTCTTTAATGGTTTGTGGTACTTTAAATTTGTCTTTATTTGTTTGAGTTAATCGATCGACAAATCTTTGTGATTGGGGTGAAGAATTACCTCCCGATGTTTTATCTATTTTGTCACCATCAGCTGCCTGTGCACCAAAGATTTTTTCAAAATTTTCATCGACTTCACAACCTGCAGGAGGAGAAATAACCGATATCATTTGTGGAGCCAATTCAACTTTTTTATCTTCCATCTGAAAAAATAGATTCACGTTTGGCCAATCTCGTTTGGCTTTTTCCCCAACGATCATTGAAACATATACCGGAGTTGGGCATTTTCCGTTTTGAATCAATTCAGTTTCAGGTTCAATCACTTGACCACGCGTGGTTTTGCGCATGGCTTTTGTTTGTAAAACGTTTGGAATGCTGGTTATTTCCAAACTGTTTCCTTGAAAAACCATGAAACCATCAGCAACTTCTGGATCAAGGTTCTTTCCTTTTTGACTTGCCAAGAACATTTTCTTGGGACTGTCTTCAGGCATGTAAACATAAGCACCAAATGTGACCATGAATTGATCGCCTTCCTTTAAATTTTCAATGTTTTTACCAATGCCATTCACATCATCAATACTAAACTGCGTGGTACTAAGTTTTGTCGTATCATAAAGTAATGCTTCATTTCCGTATCCACCTTTGAGTAAAAAAGCATTTGGATTGAACGGATTATTACGAAGTCTTGATTGAGCTCTTTGCTGAGTAATTCCAAATAGATCCTTGCCCTCGTTCATGATGCTTGAAATAACACCAATGTCTGACTCAGTTCCATCCCGACTTCTTAATTCATTTATTTTTTCAGCGAGGGCTTTGTTATATTTTGTGCGATCTGAAAATTGTTGTTTTAATGTTTTCCAAAAACCACTTTCATTTTCGGCTTTAATGTTTTCATGGCTTAAGTTAACAGCACGGCCAACCCAACCATTATAAATATTTTTGTTCATGGCGTGATAACCCAATTCGTTCAAATGATCTTCGCAATCATCAACGATTCCGTCGTTATCACTGTCACTTCCGGTAAGTTTTTCTTCTTTCTTACATAATTCTTTCCATTGAGGTGTTGCACGGTCTTTACCATCCAAAACGGTGATTCCTTCCAAACTCTCCAATGCCTTTTCATAAGCTTTATCAATGTTTTCAAGCCCTTCTCTCGTCATTTTTTCATCCAATTTCTTTTTGAGTTCTTCAGCTTTTTCTTTTTTATACTTTTCAATCGCTTGGCAATTGGCATCGCATGGACCAGCCGTACCTGTTCGATCACCACCAGGGGCGCCCTGGCCTGAGGGTGCGGTGTTTGGTAAAACGTTTTCAGGATTTGTTGTGGATCCAAAAGGTAGGTTTCGTACATTTCGATTGAATTGATTGTCCTTTTTATTGCATGAGGCCAATAAAAGACTAACCAAGGCCAATGAAACTGTGAATGTATAAGTTTTTTTCATAATTCATCCTTTATAAAAACCCAACAAAGGTCTTTTCTTTCCCTGATATGAGCAACTGGCGTGCCAAATTTATAAAATAAATTTATAAATAATATCAGTATGTTAACAAAAA
>JAYRVV010000396.1:0-1567 GCA_041918415.1 Bdellovibrionota bacterium
CCATGAAAAAAAAGACAAAAACACAGCAGTATTGGAAAATTCTCTGTTTGGTAAAGATGCAATTAAATCTTTCAGCATCCATAACAAAAATACATGAACGATTGTACCGATTACAATCCCAGTGAACTTAAGCGCCCCTATTTTTATGCTGTAATAAAATGAATGCCCAATCCAACTTCCAATCAAAAGAAACGCTGGTAATAATCCAAATAAAAAAAATTTAAATCTCAGACTAAAATCATCCTCACCAGCAAATGCTGGAAAATATACGTGAGGCCCAATAGTCTCGATTGTTTTTATTGAAGTTATGCAAAAGCAAAAACCACACATTGCGCCCGCTACAATATAACATGATTTTTTTATAGGATATTCCAAAACAAGACCTCCGTTGCACGTTTGTAATCAGACCATACCCCATCCCAGGCAAATCCAAAATGAACACGTAACCAACTTGAATATTCTGTCATTCGCGATCCGTTCCAAAGATCAATGTGATCTCCTGAGCGCTCACCAGGTTTTCTTTCCCAATAGTTTGCTAAATAAACAATTCCTGTTCTGTCATTAATTTTTTCGAACACATTTTTACCCGTGTATTCTTCAGTATTATTGCAACCACAAAATGGTTTGAATTTCAGCCAAGAAGCAAGATCATCAGCTAATGCAGCAGTTTTTTTCCCGTCGATAAGGATTAGGCTTTTACCTTTATACGATTTCATTTCAACTCCAGACCTATGCAAGGATACAGATAATTTAATAGCACATTGATTGCTATAACCTTGAGGCGGTTCACCTGTTTTGGGATCAGTATAAGGTTTATAATCCGGATAATTGGCCCAAAGAGCAGCAAATTTGACAGGATCATGTCTAACATGAAAAACAGAGTCCGGTGTTGAATTTGTTTTGATTTTCGTTATGAGTTTTCCCATGATTCACCATCCATTTTTACTAAAGCGTCATCATACCAGTATATAGTAAATTCCTGATCATCATCAGTCTCTATGCGGTTAATTTTTCCATCGCTGTCCGTGTAACCTGAATACGTTTTTCCGTCAGCCATTTCCACAAAATAGGGTATCCCTTCTAACGGCTTGTCCGTAGAAATATCCAGAACACATGCCTGTTCATCAAAAACCGGATTGTTTCCGGTAGGGTTTATAAGTTTTTGTTTAATTGCGGGTTTATTTTGTGCGGTTTTACTTGATGACGGGGTTATATTGCCGTCAATTCTGTTTGAGGGAATATGATGGATTGTCTGGCCTTTTGAACGAAGACTTTTTGAGGCCTGTATTTCGATATTATTTCCATGAAATTCAATTTTCCCTGATCCAATTGATATTTTTGCCTTGCCACAGATGAGGGTTACGCTTTTATTTGAATTTAAAGTTGTTTTCCGGCCCACCATGACGGAGAGGTTTTTGCCCACGCTCACGGAGGAATCGTCCCCCACATCCCGTTTGTGGTTGCTGCCGACGGTTTCGGTCAGGTCCTTGCCCGTGTCGATGATGCTGTTGTCCCCGACGGAAAGGGTTCTGTTCTTGCCGATGGAGACCTTCGCGTCGTCACCCAC
>JAYRVV010000397.1:0-7500 GCA_041918415.1 Bdellovibrionota bacterium
CTCCATCCGTGGCGTGTTTAATGGCCTCATCAAACGCTTGCGATAAGTTTAAAACCACGGTGTGACTGATTTTTGAGAGCTGATCGGCCATGTCTTGCCTGGATTCACCAAAAAAAACCGCGTGCTTGATTTTTTCTTTAAGACTTAAAATCATTTGATAATCTTTAACCTTGGGACGACCACCCGCAATCCACACCATTGGTTTTGAAATGGATTCAATCGCCATTTTGGTCGAAAGACTTGATGTACTTTTTGAATCGTTAATGAACTCAATCCCATCAACCGAATCAATGGGTTCAAGCCTGTGCTCAAGCGCCCTAAATGTTTCAAGCCTTTGCTCGATAACTTGAGCTTGACAACCCACCTGAAGTGCCATCGCAATTGCTAAAACTGCGTTGGAGAGGTTGTGACGACCCAGCAACTTAAGTTGTTTGATTGAAATCGAAACCTTGTCATTTTTAATTGCATCGTTATTCAAATAAAAATCTGTTTCATTTTTTATTGAGTAATATTTTATTTTTCCCATCAGTGACTTGGCCATACGCATGCTTTGCGGATCGTCATGGTTGAAAAATTTTACGCCATCTTCCTTCATGTTATTGAACAGTCTTTGTTTAAGGGAAAAGTAAGTTTCAAAATCCTTGTGTCGATCCAAGTGATTTGCAAAAACATTCGTCAATCCGGCGTACTTTGGCTTAAAAGTAGGTGACAACTCCATCTGAAAGCTTGAAACCTCAACAACCCAGGCATCGTAAGATTGCCCAACACCTTCAATGAGTGCAACTCCAAGATTACCTCCGATGAACACATGACGGTGGCACCCTTTTAAAAGATGACCCAACAAAGAAACGGTGGTTGATTTCCCGGCACTGCCCGTGATTGCGAATATGGGGCCTGAAATGAAATAAGAAGCAAACTCTATTTCACTGATCACCTTGATGTTGCGTGCGATGGCTTTTTGAATAAATGGTTTATTTGAGTCAACGCCGGGGCTCACGATCCATAAAGGTACATTGAAAAACATGTCATCAAATTTTTCAGTGTAAAGCATGTACTTGTTTTGTTTTAGTGCTTCTACTTCATCGCGCAGATCATTTGGTTTTTTCTCATCAAATACATGCACATTGGCCTTTGCTTGATCCAAAAATTTAATCAAAGAAACACCTGTTCTCAAACCAAGACCAATCACAAGAACGGACATGTTGTTTAGATCTTTGATGTCCATATCACCTTAGTTTCAATGTTGTTAAGGCCACCAATGATAAAATGATCGACACTATCCAAAACCGAACAATCAATTTTGGTTCTGACATTCCTTTTAGTTCAAAATGGTGATGAATGGGTGCCATTTTAAAAACCCTTTTACCCGTGGTTTTAAAAGATACAACCTGAATGATTACGCTGATGGTTTCTGCAACAAACACGCCACCGATCAACAACAACAGCAACTCTTGCTTAACCATGATGGCCACAGCACCAAGGGCGCTTCCCAAAGACAGCGAACCAACGTCGCCCATAAAAACTTGAGCTGGATAGGCATTGAACCATAAAAACCCAAGTCCAGCACCAATGACAGCCCCACAAAAAACCACAAGCTCACCCGCACCAGGAACCGGTATCACCTGCAGATAACTTGCAATTCTTTCGTGACCAGCAACATAGGCCAACAACAAAAAGGTAAACATTGAAACCAACATTGGACCTATGGCCAACCCATCCAAGCCATCGGTTAAATTCACTGCGTTTGATGAGCCCACAACAACCAAAATGGCTAACGGGACAAACAATAGAATTGGAATAGACGGAACATGGTCTTTTAAAAATGGAATTTGAATCCTGGTTTCAAACCCATTCATCAACAGAATTGAAACAAAAATTGCAGCAAAAATGAGTTGCAACAACATTTTCATTTTACTCGAAATACCTTTTTTTGATTTGGTCAGTTTTTTATAGTCATCAAAAAACCCAATCAATGCAAAACCCAAAACGCAAGAGACCATCGCCCACGTGTGATATTGGTCCAAACGTGACCACAATAAAAAAGAAATGATCAATGCCACAATCATCAGCAAGCCACCCATGGTTGGTGTGCCCGCCTTTGTTTGATGCCTCGCTGGGACATCTTCTCGGACATTGCTGGCATTTTTTTGGATGCGCTTTAACAGGCGAATAAAGGATGGACCAAACAAGAATGATATCAAAAGTGATGTTAGTATGGCCATGAACAAACGAAAACTGATGTATTTAAATACCCTGAACCCACCATAAAACTCATGAAGAGGATAAAACAAATGATAGAACATCTAAACCGCCTTCCCGACATAATGTGTTTTTAAAAAGTGAACCACTCTTTCAAGTTTCATTGCACGAGAGGCTTTAAATAACACCAAATCCCCTGCACTCATTAGGGCAAGAATGTTTTTGTTCAAAGTTTCAACATCTTCAAAACAAAAAATATTTTTTGGGCTCATGTGATTTTCAATGGCTCCCTGACGAACATCTTTGCCATAACGACCCAGCGTAAAAATAAAATCAAAACCTTTGCCATAAGCATTTGAGCCAATCTCTTTATGTAACAAGCTGGACATGTCTCCAAGCTCAAGCATGTCACCCATCACCAATATTTTTCTTTTGGCCGTCAAACCACCTACATGGGACAGTGCTGCCAGTGTGGACTCCGGATTTGCATTGTAGCAATCAACAATCAAATCTATTTCATGCTTTAGACTTTCTTTCTTCAGACGCATATCGGGCCACATGATTTGATCGACGCCTTTTTGCAATAACTCACCTGGAACACCTAAAATCCAGGACACACCCAACGCGCACAAAAGGTTTTTTAATTGGTGCTCTCCTGTGATGGCCACATTCAAAGTTACCGGTTGATCGCCATATTGAACTTGTACTTTATAACCTTGCACCGTGGGCTCAATTGTTTTGTAATACACGTCAGCTTTTGGATTTTTCATTGAAACACAAACGTGTCTACCTATGAATCGCTGCGCTTGCGCTTTAATGTTTTCATCGTCTTCAAAAACCACAATTTCTCCGTTGGGCATCACGGATTCAAACAGTTCACCTTTAGCGTTTGCGATATTTTCTATGTTTCCCAAAGCTTCAATATGAGCTCGTCCAATGTTGGTTAACAAACCAATGTTGGGCTTTGCCACTTCACACAATTGTTTTAATTCCCCAGCGTGATTCATGCCCATTTCAAAGACAGCGCACTCATGTTCTTTTTTTAAAAGCAGCACACTTAACGCCACGCCAAGATGGTTGTTCCATGTACCTGGGGTTTTATGCGTTTTATATTTCGTGGATAAAATGGAATACAATATTTCTTTGGTGCTTGTTTTACCATTCGATCCGCTGATCGCAACCAATTGTCCGTTGTAATGATCTCGATGTGTTTTTGCCAAGAGGTTCAATGCTTCCTGCGTGTTTGAAACTTCAATCAACGCATTGTTTTGAGAAACCTGTTTATGGACGACACATGCGCATGCACCGGCTTCAAAAGCGCTTTGAACAAAGTCGTGGCCATCACGAAGCGCTTCTAGGGCAAAAAACACATCGTTGGGCCTGATGCTTCTTGAATCGAGACAAATGCCTGAAATGTTTTTGATCGCAATATTGCCTTTCAAGCGACCGCGTAGTCGCTTGATGAACTCTCCAACTTCACAATTGTAATCTATTCTTAACGGATCTTTAATCAGCATGTTGCGCCTCTTTTGCTACAACCCGATCATCAAAGTCTTGACGTTGACCTTTGATTTCTTGATAAGGTTCATGCCCCTTACCTGCAATCAGCAAAACATCGCCACTACCTAAATTGTCGATCGCAAACCTAATTGCTTCTTTTCGATCTTCAATGATAAAACATTGCTTATTTTGACGCACCGACTGATTCATACAAATTTCAAAATTCATATCAACACCTTTGACAATTTGCTCAATGATGTCATTTGGTTCTTCATTCCTTGGATTGTCTGATGTGATCACAACATAATCACTGAAACGACATGCAACGCTTGCCATTTTTGGTCTCTTGGTTTGATCTCGATTTCCACCGCAACCAAACACAGTCCATAATTTGCCTTTTGTGATCGGCTTAAGTGTTGCCAGAACATTTAAAAGCGCGTCGTCGGTGTGGGCATAATCCACAAGCACCACACGATCTTCATTGACCGAAACATTTTCCAACCTTCCCGGAATATTGTTAAGCTCCCCTAAAGCATCAATGGCTTTTTTGGGATCAACATCTAAAACCAAAAGCACATTCAAAGCGGCAAGCAAATTTTGAAAATTGTATGAACCAAGTAGTTTTGAACTAAAAGCGTACTGTTTATTTTCAATTTCCAAAGTGGCATCTACACCTTGCGGGCTGAGGTTCATTTTTTCTACATGAACCAACGTTGGCTGCCCTTTAATTCCATAATCAACAGTTTTAATGGTCTCCCATTTTCTTGACCATCGACTGGCGGTTAAATCATCCGTATTGATCAAGGCATATTTATGACTTTTTTTAGATTGCTTAAGTAAAACTGAAAACAATTTTTCTTTGGCCAATTCATATTCTCGCATGGAAGCATGATAATCCAAATGGTCTTGAGTTAGGTTTGTAAAAACACAAACATCAAAATCAATTCCATTCAGCCTGCCCTGGTCTATGCCATGCGACGAACACTCCATAACGACGTGGGTGATTTTAGATTTTAAAAAACCAAAATAATATTTTTGTAAAACCACTGATTCCAGTGTGGTTCTTTCCAATGACATCATGTCTTGATCGGGGCATTCTATACCGAGTGTCCCCATGTACACCGCTTGCACATCCAGCTTTTTTAAAGCCTTGGCAATCAAATATGATGTCGTTGTTTTACCATTGGTTCCAGTAACACCGATGATTTTTAAATGTCTTGATGGTTCACCATAAAATCTTGAAGCCACATGACCGATGCGTTGCTTTAAATGATTCATGAAAACCAATGGACATGCAACATCGATTTTTCGCTCAGCCAAAATCGCTTTTGCCCCACGCTGGGTGGCATCTTTTACAAATGCTTTTCCATCATGTGTTTTTCCCTCTATCGCGACAAACAAATCACCGGGTTTCACAAGCCTTGAATCCATTTGTATACCGGTGATCTTTGTGTTTACATTTCCTATAATTTCAATATCTGAATAATTGGAAAAAAGCTCTTGCAAGGTCATGTCCGCTTTTCCTTCAACTCATTGGATAAATACACTTTCAATTTTTTCACTTCATCCAACTTTGTACCAGGTGATGGATCCTGAGATTTCACAAAACCCGAACCATAACTTTCGATGCGAAGATCGTGCGATTTTTCAAAGGCCAACACTTCTCTGAGCGAAAGCCCTCTCAAATCCATCAGCTGATCGCTTTGAATGCTTTGTTCAACGTTGTCTTTTTCCGTTGGTAATACATGCTTTTTAAGCACAAACTCGCTTTGACCGCTGGGCATGATTTCAAGATAATTCAAAGCTTTTAACATCACATTTTTAAACACGGGGGCTGCAATTTCTCCTCCGTGCACCACCTTTTGCGGTTCACGAAAAACAACAATGCTTAACAGTTTTGGATCATTGGCTGGTACAAATCCCATGAACGAGCTGGTGACTTTTTGATGCGTGTAAGCGCCAACTTCATCAAGCATTTGCGCTGTTCCTGTTTTACCTGCAACTTCATAACCATCAATGTACGCACGATGGCCTGTACCCTCTTCATTGACCACAGAAATCATCCAGGTTTTTAAAAGTTGCACTGTACGGCTGGATAATATTTTCTCATGTTTTTTTGAGTTGGCAGACCGAATAATGGAAGGCTTCACTTTATAGCCACCGTTGGCCACCATTGAAAGGGCACTCACCATTTGAACCGCAGTCACACCCACACCTTGACCAAATGAAACGTTTGCCAAATCAATGGGGTGCCACGAATCAAAGTGTGCCAACAGTCCTTTGGTTTCGCCTGGATATTTTTCGAATTGCTTTTGTCCAAAACCGAAACGTAAAAGTTCCTCATAAAAACTTTTGGCTCCCATTTCCATCGCAATTCTTGCGGCGCCTACATTGTTTGAGTATTTCAAAATGTTTTGTGGAGTTAACCATACTTTTTCAAGTGTGTTTCGAATGGTTTTATTGCCAAATTTTAAACTGCCTTCTGCACACATGTACAGCTGATTGGTCGAAACAGTCTTCTTTTCAAGTGCGGCCGCCATTGTGAACACCTTGAAGGTGGAGCCTGGTTCAAAAACTTCTTGTACGGGTCGGTTTTTGAAAGATTCGGGATCCAAACCTTTGATTCGATTTGCGTTGAAGGGAGGATAGGATGCCATGGCTAGAATTTCACCGTTGTTGGGATCCATGATGACACCCAAAGCAGATTTGGCTTTGTTTTCGTTGGCGGTTTTTGTCATTTCTTTTTCTAGTAAATATTGAATGGAAGCATCGATGGTCAACACCACATCTCGACCAGGTTCAGGTTCTTGTATGTTTGATGGATCAAGATAAATCGCCCTTCCCCTTGCATCTTTTTGAGCATAAATCACAAAATCTGTACCCCTTAGTGTTTGATCGAATTCTCTTTCGACACCTTCAATTCCATTTCCATCGACTCCGACAAAACCAATCACTTGTGATGCAAGTTCACGGTCAGGATAGAACCGTTTCCATTCGTAAATAAAATTCATTCCATAAATATCAATGCTCTTGAGCAAATCTTCAATTTCAGGATCTGCATATCGTTTCAACCAGGCAAATCGTCTTGTTTTACTTCTCATTTTTTGAATGATTTCTGATTTGGGAACGGACAAAAGATTGGACAAATGATTGATTTCTTTTTCACTCGGTTTAAACATGCTTGGATCAATGTAAACCGAAGGAACTTTAATGCTCATGGCAAGCACTTTTTGGTTTCTGTCCAGAATTCTGCCTCGCTGTGAAGTTAATTTGATTTTGTAGTCAAATTGCGAATCGCTCAGCTTGGACAAACGTTCATCCTTAAGCGTGTGAAGAACCAAAACACGAAAACCAAGACCCAGGTAGGAAACAACCAAAACAACAAGCAAAAACATGATCCTCATTTTGGGATATTGTTTTCCCTCAATCATGCGAAACCTTTTTACCTTGTTTTAAAACCACTGAGGTGGACAATGCGTTTTGCTTAAGACCCAAATGTTCAACAGCATATTTTTCAATTCTTTTTGGGGTTTTTAAAACTTCCAACTCGATTTGCAAAATGTTTTTCTTTCTTTCCAAAATTAGCTTTTCTTTTTGAAGTTCCCCAATATCAAAACTTAGCTCAACCACTAAAAATCTTGATCGCACATACAGAACAGCCAACAGTATGGTCAGCGTAACCACAACAAAGATAATGGACTTTGATCTCATGTTTTAACTAACCTTAACGCCCTTAGTTTAGCGCTTCTTGATCTGGGATTGTTTTTCATTTCCAAATCGTCTGGAACGACTGGTTTTTTA
>JAYRVV010000398.1:0-3163 GCA_041918415.1 Bdellovibrionota bacterium
CCAAATCGCCCGGAGGTGGACTTCTAGTCCATTGAGGACGATTTGGTTGAAGATAACGAAGCAGATGGTACTTTTTCAGACCCGACTAGCTTTACCTTAGATTTTGCATCTTTGATAACGTGCCCGATGATTTTTGCATCTGGTGCGATTTTCTTCACTTGATGAAAATCTTGTTTTGCAATCACAAGGCAAAACCCAATGCCCATGTTGAATGTTTCAAACATGTCTTTCTCATCGATGTCGCCTTTGTCTTGAAGAAAAGTAAATAGGTAAGGGATTTTCCACAAATGCACATTGATGCTTAAACCTAAACCCTTAGGCAGCACCCTTTCAAGATTGCCTTCCAAGCCACCACCCGTGATGTGCGCCATGGCATAAACACGAGTTTTTTTCAGGATGGACAAGACATTTGAAACATAAATTCGCGTGGGTTTAAGCAACTCGTCAATCAAGGGCTGTTTAAAACCCTTGTACTTTTGATTTAATTTCAGCTTTTTGGTTTTAATAATCTTTCTAACAAGACTAAAGCCGTTTGAATGCAAGCCGCTGGATGGCAAACCAATCAGCACATGCCCGGCTTTCATTTTTGAACCATCCACAATTTTTTTTTGGTCCACAAAACCAACACAAAATCCGGCCAGATCAAAATCATCTCCCTCATACATGCCTGGCATTTCTGCCGTTTCACCCCCGACCAGCGCACATTGGGCCATGTGACAGCCTTTGACCACTCCGCTCAGTATGTTTCTGGCCTGATTTAAATCAAGGTGCCCTGTAGCAAAGTAATCCAAAAATATACTGGGCTTGGCACCAAGGGTTAAAACGTCGTTCACACTCATCGCCACCAAATCGATGCCTACAGTGCCATACTTTTGAGCCTCAATGGCCAAAAGCAACTTGGTGCCCACACCATCAGTCGAAGTCACCATAATGGGATTCTTTAAACCCTTTGGAATTCTTGAGAGAGCCCCAAAACCCCCGATGCCGGCCAAGACATCTTTGTTTTGTGTTCTTTTTGCTTTTTTTCCAATAAAATGCGCCAAGTCATCACCGCGTTGAATGCTGACGCCTGAAGATGAGTATGTGAGCTTTTTGTTCATAAGGAAACGGAATTTAAACGAGGATAGAAAATTGTCTAAATATTTTAAAGATATTTTTAAAAAGTATTTTTTGTTTGGCTTGTTGATTAGCCTACCTTTTTACATCACGATCAAATTTTTAACTTACATCATCTCTTACTTTGACAACGTTCTTGAGATACAAAACGGTCGTTTTTTATATTTGATTCCAAAAGCATTCCATCCCAATGAAATCCTGGGTTTTAACATTCCAGGTCTAGGCTTGCTGGTCTCATTGGCGTTCATCACGATGGTCGGCGTCGTGGGGCGAAATTATTTTGGACATAAATTGCTTGGTTGGTTTGATCAGTTGGTCAACCACATTCCCTTTGCCAGGACCATTTACAAGGTTGTTAAGGAAACACTCAACACCTTTGCAAACAATCAAGGCAGGGATGCTTTTTCTTCAGTTGTTCTGGTTGAATACCCAAGACCAGGCATGTATTCTCTGGCCTTTGTTACGAACCAAAGCCCATCTCAAGCAAGAGAAGCCTGCAATCAAGATTTAATCAATTTGTTCATACCCACCACACCCAATCCAACGAGCGGATTTTTAATCATGGTGCCAAAATCTCAAACAAAAAAACTCGACATGTCTATTGAACATGCATTTAAACTCATCGTTTCAGGTGGTATGATTCAAACAAACAATGACCCGTCAACATGAAAAAAAATACAGACAAGCAAAACATGGTCTTGGCTCAAAACAAGGCGGCTTTTCATCACTACTTTGTACTTCAAAGCATCGAAGCGGGTTTGGTGTTGAGAGGGCATGAAGTAAAGTCAATCAAGGAGGGCAAAATCAACCTCAAAGAAGGTTATGGTCGTGTGAAAAACAAGGAAATCTTCCTTGAAGGCGTTCATGTTGAGCCTTATTCACATCTTGGTTTTGCCAAAAGCGAAGTGCTAAGATCTAAAAAATTGCTCCTAAATAAAAATGAAATTCAAAAAATTGAAGACGAAGTGCGTTTGAATAAGCATGCACTGATTCCATTAAAAGTTTACCTTAAAAATGGAAAGATCAAAGTGGAGCTTGGTGTATGCAAAGGGAAAAAACATTACGACAAACGAGAAACCATCAAAAAGAAAACACAAGAAAGAGAAATGCAAAGACGTTAATTCACAGCCAGGTTTTGAGTGTTTTGGTAGGTGTTGATTTGGGCTTGGATTTTTTCTAATGTTTTTGGGCTGATCAACCATTTGTGTTGATACCTGCTTTGGCGCATCTGCATGTATCGACTTTCTTTCTCGTTTTGCTCATACACCTCAATGACCATCCCAGGCATCTTTCCTTCAATCAAATAATCATCGCTTTTCAATGCCTCAACCTGTCGATCCATCAAAAACTCAATCTTAACCTTCTTCGAAAGATCTCTGCATGCCCACTTCTCAAACTCATTGCTCGCAGCCCTCCTACACACAAGCTCAACCAAAACTTGCTTTAACTCTGCATGCGTCTTGTCAGACTCATGATGATGATACTGCAATGTTCTTCGCATCAATTGCTTCAATTGCTCAACGCGTGGCTTGTTCATCGCCGTCGTCACTGCATGATTTAAATCCCTAAACTCTCTTTCGTAACCCCTCCACAAATCCTCATGCCCTTTTAAACTCATGTCCACATACGACTCCTTGGGCACACTCACCTCATACATCTTGCGATCCATCGCCTGCGCGATCGACACATGCACACGATCCATCACCTGTGCCCTCCTCGCCTGATCAAGATTTAAATGGTAAATCAAATACTGAAGATGATTTACAAAATCACCCATCGACACTTCCCCCTCCATCCAATCCACCTGCTTAGGGGCTCGCATCCACTTTGAATATTCAATCAACGGCAATTCAATCTGATTTGAATTTCTTCTCACCAAACTCGCCTGAATGGCTGGTTCCTTTCTGAACAACTGATCCAAATACACACCCACATCAAACTGCATCTGCATGGCAATCTCATGAACCTTATCCATCACACGCTTGGACAATGTGCCCTCAAGCAAAACATAAGCATTGGGATCATTCAACATCATCACCCCTGCCTC
>JAYRVV010000399.1:0-3326 GCA_041918415.1 Bdellovibrionota bacterium
AGCGTGAATCAATTGTGCTTCTTGGATGGGCTTGCTTAAAAACCTAAAAATCAAGCCGTCATTCAAGCCATCCACCAAAGCATCAAAATCGCTGTAAGCACTCAGAACAATTCCAAGGCGCACCAACTTTTTTTGCTTTAATATCTTTAACAGTTCAATCCCGGTGGTATGAGGCATACGCTGATCGCAAACAATCACATCAATGTGATCATGATCCAATTTCGCCAATGCTTCCTTTGCACCAAGGGCAATTTCGACTTCGTACCTATCCCTTAGAAGCCTTCTTAAGGTGGTTAGATTATCTTGCTCATCATCAACATATAATATTTTATTTTTCATTTAACTTAAGGGTAACAATATTTTAAAAATTGTTCCAACTCCTTTTTCGCTTTGCACGTCAATCTCACCTTTCATTTGCTTAACCAAATCTCTACACACAGTCAAACCCAAGCCTGTACCGCTAACCTTTGAAGTAAAGAAGGGATCAAAAATCAAACTCAACTGATCTTGCCCGATTCCAACTCCATTATCCTTCACTTGTAAATCGACATGCTCTGATGTTGTTTGGGCACTGATTTCAATCAGGCCACCTTCTTTGATGGCTTCAATGGCATTGAGGATCAAATTGATCAATATTTGTGTGAGCGCAGATGCATTGGCATTCACATGAATGCTCTCATCAACATTAACCTTCAATGTAATCCTTTTGGGTAAATGCCCCTTAAGCAGCATGCATGCATCATTGACCACATTCGAAACTTTGATTTTTTCATTTTTTCCAATGTCCATTGGTTTAGAGTGATTTTTTAATTTCTCAACCATGCTCATGGTGCGTGCCACACCTTTTTTAATCAGATCAATGGCCTGAGTGGATTCACTTTTGCTTAGGTGATCCTGGTTGCTTTGACCAAACCTATTTTCAAGAAAAGTTAAATTGCCCGTAACCAGGTTAATTGCGTTTCCAATTTCATGTGCAACACCTGAAGCCAAGAGCCCGACACTGGCTAAACGGTGTGCATGAAACAATTCATTCTCTTTCTTTCTGATGGTACTCACCTGATCACTCAATTCTTTTTTAAGCCTTTGCACAAAAAATAAATTTGATTTGTTCATGGCATAAAATATTGAAAACGCAAAAAAGCTGCACAAAGGTGCAATAAAACTCATGGGCATTTTAAGAACATCAAGATAAATGAGCCAAAATCCCAAAAATACAAGACCAAATCCAAACAAAAAACAATAAAACAATATTTTTGCTTGATCTTTGATTTCTTCATTTGACGATTTTGTTCTTAAATGCATCGTTAGAAGTAAAAGCAAAAAACCAATAGACACAAACATCACATTGATCAATTCAATGGATTGATAGATTAAAGGTTGATGAAAGTATTTTTCAAATCCATACAATATGAACAAGCCAACAACATATGAAGCAAAAAGAATTCGTTTAATCCAGACCTGTGGCAACAAGACGTTGGGGTAAATCAGTGCCAAATGAATTTGTAAAGCACCTATCAATGAGGCGCAAGACCACAAAACATGTTTCAATTCATACGTGGTGTGAAAATCGTATACGCTTAAGCAGTATGCACTTAGAGCAAGCCCATAAAATGAAAACACCCACAAGCCTGCTTGCATTGGACTTACAATGATGGCCAACATCACCAGACACAACAACACAAGACCCGTAAAAAATAGCGGGGCATAAAACATCAAAACATCCAGGGCACTAAGGTTCTTGGCCGTCACTGAGACATCAAGGAAGGTTTTTGATCTCATGATCGAAATCATGGCGTTTTGATTGTGCTGCATGCCCATTACACCATTGCTTGATTCATTTATTTTTAGAATTACGTCACGGTAAAGCAGCTGGTCGTGTTTAACAAATGACCCAACAATTTTATTTTCGTATGGTAAAAACCCAAACCAAGGTCGCCCGACGGTTTCAAATGCATTGAAAAGTGACCAAACCGAAAGCATAAGCACCATCAAAACCAAAGCCAGTAAATGTTTTTTACTCAAAACCATTGAGTTTCACATTTTGTAAGCAATTCAAAGAATGATCAAAGTATTTTACTATAAATAAAACTTAGGTCATATTCACGACATGCACAGTAAATCACATCAAACCGGTCAATCTTCCGGCTTGCTCATCTTGGTTGTTTTTTCTATCACCGCTTACTTCGCTTTTGTTTATTTTAAAATCACTCGTTTTGATCACAAGCAAATCCAAACGAGCGTTGAAGATTTAGCCAAATCGAGCTTTCAAATGCTTCCAATGGATCGTAACAATTTGCCTTTACGTGTGGTTTCTTTACTTCGCACCTTTGACGCAACCACAAACGTAGATAACATTCGTTTTGAATATAATTTTGACAATACCCAATTGAATGTATCGGTGCCTTATGAACGAACCCTCTCATTCTTCGTAACAAAACGCACTCTACCCTTTACAATTAAATTAACGGTTTACAATCAAAAAATCGGTGGCGTGGTTGGAAGTGTACGCGACAAGGCCAACCAAATCAATGAACAATCTCAGAAGACCTATGATGCATATGAAAACACAGCAAGCAAAGAGTAAAATTAAAAAGATTCTATTGGTAAACCAAAATCATAAATCAAACTATCTCCCGACATTAGATAAAACTGTCCAAGATTGATTGGGTCAATACCTTTGGGCCACAATTTTATTAGTGTTGGATTGTTTTTGTTTTTTTCACCTTCAAAAGTGACAATTCTCTCCACACCATTTTTATTACGTAACTCTTTTAATGTGATTCTGGGATTTTCACATGAAAACTGTCGACCATTAAGAATAAAAAATCGACCCACATGATTGTCTTTCTTAATGATGTCCAATTCATAAACTTTTTCGACTGAAGGTGGTAATGTAACTTGCTTGCGCCCATCCATTGTTACTTTATTATTTGATTCAAAAAATTTTATTCGTTCGTATTTTCCATACTTATAGGGAACCCATTTTAATTGAACAGTACTTTCATCTTTTTTCCAGGTTCGCGAAATCGAGATTGACTTAAAATTTGGCACCCCTTCGGGCTTTTTTTTCACCAAGCTGTTTTTTGCGTTGGCCAAAATCTGATCAGAAATATTATGTTGTTCATTTTCATGAACATACGAGAAAAGGCCTGTAAACGACACGATCCTTTCGCTCCATTCACTTAATGCAAGGTCAACGCATTGTAGATCTTCATAATCAACATCGATGCCTCTTGGGTTTAATGCCTCTTTTATTTTTCTGCCCACTTCAACCATCGTGTATTTCAATTGATCTTCATTGGGCTTGCGCGCAAACTCAATTTTCA
>JAYRVV010000400.1:0-6721 GCA_041918415.1 Bdellovibrionota bacterium
CTTTGCTGACCAACATCGTAAACCGTAACAATATTTGGATGGTTTAATTTGGCAGCGGTGAGGGCCTCACTTTGAAGCTGTGACAATGCTTGTGGATCGTTTTGCAATGTGTGTGGCAATGTTTTAAAAGCAACAATACGGTTAAGTTTTTGGTCCATTGCCTTGTACACGATGCCCATGCCACCACGCCCCAGTTCCTCAAGCATTTGATAACGAACCGGCTCTGCTTGAGCAATGGTGGGACTGTTGATGTCAACTTTAGGTTTGTTAGCCAAAGTGTTTTTACATGCTTTTAATCTTTCGGTTGTGTCTTTGAAACTGACATCTTGACCGGCAAGTGTCTCAAAAAGTTCGATGGCTCTTTCCAATTTGCCTGATTTTTCACTCAATGCGGCCATCGTGTACAATTGATCAAGATCAATGTCAGAAGAATCTTCAGTGTAAAGCTGTTCAAGAATTTTCAAAGCCAGATCATCGTGCTGCTTTTCAAGAAGAATTTTTGCGAGCAGCTTCTGGCATGGTCTGTGTTGAGCATTTTCATTCGGGGTGTCTTGACAAATCTTGATGGCCTTATCAAGCAGTCCCTTTTCATATGTCAATTGAGCCGCCTCTAAGAAACGCTGTGAGCTGATCATCAATTCAAGCATCTTGTCTTCTTGGCCCATCTCTTTGTATATGGAAAGGGCATTGTCATAATCTCCGGCTCGTTCAAAAGCCAAGGCCGCTTTGCTTTGATCTCCCAGAGTCGCAAACAAATTCGCAGCAAGCGCGAAATTGTTGTCCTTGGCGTATAAAGCAGCAGCCTTATCCAATTGTCCAAGTTGTTCGTAAAGCTCTGCGGCCAAAGAATATTGTTTGGATTTAAAGTAATGTGTGGCCGCTTCTAATTTTTCACCTTTATCCAAAAAGTGTTGCGCCATGTGAAGCGAATATTTTTCCTCATCACCCATTTTTTTATAAACTTTAGCGAGTGCTTCGTTTGCATTGGCTTTTTCAAAATAGGTCAATGCACTTCTAAGGTCTTGCTTTGCCACGGCATCATAGCCATACATCAATTCGGCATTTTGAAAATCACCTTGTTCCCTGTACAAAATGGCCGCCTGGATGAACTGTCTGCCTTTGATGCATTCATCGATGGCGGCTTGCACATTGCCTTGGCTGGCCAATGCTTGTGCTTTGACCGAAGTGGCCTGTGCCGAATCTCCAAACTTTTCGTAAAGTTCTGCAGCTTCAAGCGCTCGACCGCTTTCTTCCAGTTCATGTGCCTTTTGATCAATCTCTTCACGAGAAGAACTGGATTCCAACAAGTCTTCAACGGAAGCCACATCAAACATGACGGTTTGATCCTCTATGCCTCGGATGTGAATGGATTTTTTTAAAACCTTACCTTTGTGCTTGCACAACACATTGTGGTTACCCTCTTTGAGATAGAAAAAAGTACCTTCTTGTCCTCTCGTGTAGCGAATTTCTTTATGTCCTTCAATTTCTATCAAAGCTCCTGAAACGGGTTCTTCTCCATGAAACACAAGCACCGTAACGTACGCCTCATCTTTTTTGAGTTGGAAGATAATTTCTTTGGTTTCGTGTTTGTTGAGTGTGAATTTTTGAACAATGTAGTAGTTACCAATGGTTGATTTGGTGATAACTTTTTCTTCAATCGTTCCGTACAAATAGCAATAATATGTTCTTGCGGGAACCTTTTCAAAAAAGGTTTCTTGTCCGACCATTTCTCGAACCCAAGCACCTTTTTGTTTTAATAATTTCTTGTATCTTGATTTCTTGTATTTATCTTTATCCCTAACAATCAGTTGATTTTCATCTTTAACTTTTTCTTCTTTTTTCGAGAGTTTGAGGGTCAAGAAGCTTTCAAGGGCTGGGTCATAATTCACAATCACTTTGACCGTACCCCAGCCGATTTTTCTTGCTCGGTAAACAAAAACATAAAGAAAAGGCAAAATGCCAAACAGGATGAGCAAACCATAAGCGTATATGGCGTGAAAATTGTATATTAAAATATTTTGGATGGGGTAAGTTGCCGGAATGATGCTTCCCTTATCGGGTACATCATAAAGCCCCTGATTATAAAGCGTGAACAGATTAAGATCGACAATGATACCCAAAGAATTTTGAGTTCGGTCTCTTTGTGCGACAATTTTATAACCAAAAATACCTTGAGCATTGTTTTGTTTGGCCAGAGATGACATCAATCCAGGAGAATTAAAAAAATCCTGCTTTAGAACTTCATCTTTGATCAGGTATCCATGATGTCCTTTGACCGCCCGATACCTCGAGTAGATGGCAATGATCAAATCCTTTTCAATGGCCCTGTGATTGACGATGCGAATTTTTAAAAGGTTTAAAAATCGACTTAAAAAATTAGGTTCAGTGTGAATGTATGTCAGGCCAACGTGATTGATGAGGGCATTGAAATCGGTTTGAGCAATGTATTTTGGAAAGCGACTGACCAAATCGATGAAAGCTCTTTTTGTTAAACTTTCCAACATGTTGTGACCGTTCTCACTTGTGAAAAAGTTGCTGCTGGCGTTGATTGCGTAGACACGATCAATCTGCGCAATGATCAAATCGGCCTGATCGGTCAAGATGTAGACTTTGGCCAAACCTTCGTTGGCCGAAATGAAATTCGGGGCAAGTTCAATGGCTTTTAGAAAAACTTTTTGTGCCGATGAATATTCTTCTTGCTCGATGTAGGCGTTTCCAAGGCTCGTGTAAAGCTCGGGGTCATTGGGTGATTGAGAAATCATGGATTCAAAAACAGGGATGGCTTCTTTGTAGTTTTTTTGCTCAATGAGTATTTTAGATAAAACCAACTTTGGTTCTAGGGCATCGGGGTTGTACACGATGGCCAGCTTTAAGTGTTTGATCGCTTCGTTCAGTGTCGCGGGTTTTTCTTTAAGGATAAGACCCACGTAATAGTTGGCTTCAAAGTTTCGTTCGTTAAGTTCGAGTGCACGCCTAAACCTTAACAGTGCGCTGCTGAAATCTTTTCTTTCAAAATAAATTCGACCCATCAACGTGATGAGCACATCATTTTCAGGGTACATCACCAAGGCCTTGTTCAGCACGATCTGCGCCAAATCAAACTCGCCCAATTCCATGAGTGAAAGAATTTGCTTTTCAATCAAATTGAACGAAGGTGCCAGCGCAAAAGCCTTGCCATAAAGATTGCCGGCTTCCTTAAGGTTAACCGACTTGGATGAAAAATCAGCTGCACGACGATAGGCGTTAGATGCGCTGTTGATGTCTCCCTTTTTTTGGTAGATTTGTGCCTGCAATGTCAGCAGTTGTTCATCTTGCTTGCCAAGACTGGCCGCAAGCGTGCTTGAGGTGAGTGCATCGTTCACATTGCCTGTACTTAGCTGCGCTTTGGCCAGTAAAGTCAGTATGTTTGGATCTTTGCTTGAAAGTTGGTGGGCTTTCTTTAAAAGTCCAATGGCAAGCGCGTGGTTACCTTGAGCTATGAGAATTCTTGCTTTCTGAGTTAGCGCTAAAACCGAATTGGGATTTTTTTCTAAAGCTTTGTCAAATTCTCGCATGGCCAGGCTGGTCATGCCCATGGCTTCGTAAACCTTGCCTATATCTTCAGGTAATTTTAGCTGTCCCAATTGATTTTTGCCGATCTGTTGCAAGACCTGCTTGGAAGCTTCAAATTGTCCTTCAACATTCGTGGCGTTTTGCAGCTTGCCCATGGCATCCATGGTTTTTTGCTGACTTAAATCCAATTGAGCTGATCCTAGATAATGCAGGGATGAAGGGTTTTTTGCATGGCCGTTTCGAAGGTTTCTTATTTCCTCAGATTGAAGGGCAACACCCAGCATGTTCAATACGGACATGGCAAGTGAATTTTGAAATTCAGATACGTCTTTGATTGAACCTGTAACCGTGTCGTAGCCAAAGTTTTGATCGCTCATGCTGTTTTGCAAGCGAATTTGAATGCTTGTGTTCACAACACCTTCTTGTACGTAAAGCTCAAGAAGCATTTGATGAGAGCCGGATGGTGTGATCATCAAATCAACGATGTTGAATTTAGAGCTTCTCATTATGTCAGAAATCAATGTTGCGCGAATGCCCTGCATGACGGTTGGGTATTTTGGATTACCCGTTAAGGCACGGACACCAAGAGTGACGGATTCATCCTGTGCAAAAGAAACATGAACCCATGACAAAAGGACAAGTAAAATTTGTGTTATTTTCATTGCATTGCGTATTTTCATGGTGAATTTTACCTAAATTGGCCACCATCATAACAATTTCAATAAAATTCAATAGTTAATAATCATAGCCTTTGGCATCAATATTGCTCTTTAAGCATGCATGTTCGAGTGCAGAAAATATAAACATCTGAAATCAATAGAAAAATTACTCCAAGGTCAGTGCCTGAGTATGCAATGTTTGCTCATGTTGGTGTTAACTTTAGTTTCTGTTTACTCGAATGCTTTTTGTGATGAAATGACAACCGCCCTGAACATCAGTTCTAAGGTTTCTTTACAATCACAAATGGATAAGGACGCAATATCCAAGCAAGACGTTTTAAAAGAAAATTTTCAAGATCGATTTGAAACCCAAAAATACATTGGGCAAGGTTGGTCTTTGTATTTTCGATCCAAGGAGTTTGATTCCTACAGCTTACTCCATCAAGATCTTAATCACACCAACGAAGAACAAATACAGGTTTATTTCAACAAGAAATTGTCCAACGTCAATATCGACACCACGATTGGCATTGAATCTCATGAAGTCAGTCAAAAGTTAGAAAGATTCAACCATACAGATGATGGCAGTTTTGCACACCATCATTTAATTTTGTTACACAACAATTGGAGAAAAGAACTGTTTTCAAACTTAAGGTTTGATTTGAAAATTGGCTTGGGTTTGTGTCAGCAATTGGATCAAGATGAATTTGAGTACATGCCGGTTGGACAAGTTGGGATATCCATGATTAGAAAAAAATCAAACCTCACATTGTACACGGGCCAAGTTTTATCCGGTAATGGGTTTGAATCCGGTGTTTACGGCATAGAAAAAAGGCAAGAAGTTGGTTTAAAAGGTAAAGTTGATTTAACCAAAAACCTGTCATTGAATTTGGATTGTTCTTTGGCAAAAACTTTCGGTTTGTTTAATCGACAATTAAACGCCAAAGCATTATCGATGATGTTTTCAAACATGTCCCTATCGCTTAAACTGTCAAAACACCTTCAAGGTCAAATCAACCTTTCCTATCACAAAACATTTGCCAAAAACCAAAAATGGATGAGCTTTCAAAAAGAAGATGCGACAATCGGCGCACAAATTTCGTATTCAGTGCTGTGATTTAAAGCCAAAACCTTGCAAATGATTTACACCTTTTTTCTTTCAAAACTCAAGCTAGAAGCCTAGCGTTGATTTCTTCAGGGGTTGCGATTTAAAAGATTATCCAATTCTTTTTTTAAACTCTCGTATTTTTTATTGATGATGTAGAGATAAAAAAGCACAATCACCCAGAAACATAAATAAGCCCCATAAAAAAACATGTGTTCCATGGTTTTATCCTTCCTTTAAGTTTAATGTTTTTAATTTTTGTTCCATTTTAAGCTGATTTAGTCTTGCTTTGAACAAAGTGATAAAAATTAAAATGGTTGCAAAAAAAGTTAGGATCAAGGTTGTTTTCATCGATGTGGGCAGTCCGTCCTTGTTGGAAATAACAGATGGATGAACACCTCTCCAGAGTTTGACTGAATAATGAATCAAAGGGACATCAATGAAAGCGACAATGGCGATGATGCTGGAAAGCTTGGCTTTGAAGGCATCGTTTTCAACATAAGATCGGGCCAAAATAAAACCCGCATAAATGAGCCATAACAAAAACGTTGTGGTCAGTCTTGGATCCCAAGTCCACCACACTCCCCACACCGGTTTGGCCCATAAGGGTCCAGTGGATAAAACGACGCTACAAAACACAAAGCCAACCTCAACAGCACTGACACACAATTGGTCCCAAAACGTTTTTCTTTCAATGAGGTAAAAAATGCCTGAAATGAATGCTATGAAAAAGCCACAATACATGGTTAAAGCGCTGGCCACGTGGATGTAAAATATTTTTTGAACCAAGCCTTGATTTACTTCGATGGGGGTAAAAACAAAGATGTTAACCAAGGCCAACATCATGGCGATGATGCTAATGACAGAAAATCTCATGAAGATCCTTCTAATGCAAAATCATACAAAAGAAAAGTTAATGGTATGATGACAAAATTAATCCCTATCAAAAATCCCAAGGCCGATGGAAACTGCAGCATCAATATTTCGTTGGTGCATTTTACGCATGTGATCAAGACAGGGGTGATGATTGGAAAAAACACAACAGGTAAAATCACTTCCCTAAAATGATGATGTCTTAAGAGTGTGTAAAAAAATACTCCTGTGGTGGTGAAACTTGTGATGCCAAACAAAAACACCACAAAAAAAAGAAAAGTAAAAAATGAAGTCCCAAAAAATATCAAAAACAAGACAAAGGAAAACAAAGAAATGATGGTCATGAGTAACAATATACAAATAGAAAAAGAAACAAAAAGTTCAATGGGCTTAACGCCTGCAAACAAAAGCATGAGATCCGTTCGGTTGTTAAGATGCTTTTGTAAAACCTGAACGATCAATAAATGTCCCGAAAATGTTAGCAATGTCCAAATGAGGCCAGCGGCTGATTGTGCAGACATGGTTAAATTGA
>JAYRVV010000401.1:0-4348 GCA_041918415.1 Bdellovibrionota bacterium
GCACCAATCATCGCGCCCTGACCTGTTTTGGTTGCACATGATGTGGACACCAACACAAATGCACTGAGCAAAAGACATACAAATATTTTCTGTTTCACTTGATACTCCTTGTTAAGGGTTTAGAATTAGGCCTTATACAATAAGTTCATAAGAAATTCAAAATGGAACACAATAAATTAAAAGAGTTTGAAGAACTAAAAAACCTGATCGAGTTGTTGGGTGTTCACTGTAAATCTCAAATTCTTGCAACTGTTTCTAAAAACAACATTCAATTTCCCATTTATGGCCTCGTACTTGGCAGCCAAAACCCTTCTTCACCAACATTGGGTCTTTTTGGTGGTGTGCATGGCTTAGAACGTGTGGGTTCCAGCGTCATTTTAAGCTATTTGCGAACCTTGGGAACCTTGCTTGATTGGGATGAAACGCTTAAAATTTGGCTTAAGCACATTCGCATTGTGTCCATTCCCATTGTGAATCCGCTTGGCATGTATTTTAAAACCCGCTCGAATCCAAACGGAGTTGACTTGATGAGAAATGCACCCGTGGATTCATCTCAAACAAAAAGCCATCAACTCTATGGTGGACATCGCCTGGGCCCTTGGCTGTCGTGGTATCGTGGCAATGGTTCTCTTGAAATCGAATCTAAGGCTCTGGTTGATTTTGTACGTCAACATAGCTTTGAAAGTTCAGTTTCCATCATGGTGGACGTGCATTCGGGTTTTGGCTTGAAAGATCAACTTTGGTTTCCATTTGCTAAAACAAAAAAGCCCTTTGATGATCTCGCGAGCATATACGCCATCAAAAAACTTTTGGATCAAACCTATCCCAACCACGTTTACAAAATTGAACCACAAGCCAAAAACTACACCACACACGGGGATCTGTGGGATTACCTTTACGAACTTCATCCCAAAAAACAGAATCAGAAATTTTTACCGCTAACCTTGGAGTTAGGCTCGTTCAATTGGATTAAAAAAAATCCATTTCAGCTTTTGTTTCCTCTTGGCATATTCAATCCCATCAAGCCCCATCGCTTGGCACGCACCATGCGCCGACATTTAATTTTTTTTGATTTTTTGACTCGCCTCTTACATGCCCCTAAAAAATTTGCGTTCATGGACCCAATCACTCATTCACAATGTGAACGCGAGGCTTTAAGACACTGGTATGGCTGAAAAACAAACTTGGATCTTTTTAAGAGGCTTAGGCCGACAGGCCCTACATTGGTCGGGCTTTGATCAACAATTTGAAACTTATTTTCCCAACACCCGCGTTGTGTGTCTGGATGCTCCGGGTTTTGGAACAAAAAACAAGATTCAAAGTCCTTTATCCATTTCATCCATTGCAAAGAATATTCAAGATGATCTTCAATTCATCGAAGCCCCTTATTATTTTGTGGCCCAATCCCTGGGTGGCATGGTTGCGATGGAATTGGCTCGAACGCAGCCCCGTCGTGTTAAAGGCCTTGTGTTGATCAACACTTCTCTTGGAAATCTCAGCTCTCCTTTTAAACGTCTAAAACTTCGTTCATTTCTTAAAATCACGCTTGGTTCATTTCCTTGGACCCTTTCAAAAAAAGAAAAAGCAGTGATTGAGTGTGTGGTCAACGATCCAATACAACAAATAAAGACCCTGCCCTTGTGGATTGCTTATTTTCAAAAACACCCAAGTTCATTGCACAACGTGTTTTTCCAATTGCTAAGCGCCGCCACATATACGCTCAACAAACCCTTGTCCGTCCCATGCTTAATCTTAGCCAGTCAGCGTGATCACTTGGTTGATGTTCGCTGCTCCATTGAACTTGCACAGTTTCTTAGCGCACCCATTCACATACATCCAACAGCAGGCCATGATCTGCCCAATGATGATGCCCTATGGCCCATTCAAAAAATTCAGTCGTGGCTCGTAAACAATTCAAAGCCTTCATCACCCATGTAATTTTTTAAAATGTTTGGAGATGTTTGCTTTAAATCAACCACCGTAAAACCATCCACACAATTACCAAATTTTTCATCCACATTAAAATTGCAAAACTTAGCACCCAATCGAATGTAATGCTTGATCAAAATGGGCATTGCCCTTTGTCCCTTTTCAAGATCCATGATGGCATCTTCCAGATCGTTTTCGTCTTTGATCCAATTAAACATTTCTTTTCTTATACCATTTCCAATCGCAAATGGTTTTCTTGGATGAATCAAACCCGTCTTAAGCGGATGCATTTCAAGCAATTTTTGAGCCAACAATTTTTGACTGGCCATGCTGTAAGCTTGTGAAATGCTCACTGGGCCAAACAACATTTTGTATTGTGGTTGACGAACCAAAAAAGCACCGATGCCCTTAAACAGCAACATCAGTGAATAAATGTTTTTTTGATATGCTGGGGTTACAAAACTGCGACCCATTTCAATGCAATTGGGATACATCTTAAAGAATGATTTATGCATGCTAAACAAGGTATTTGTGTACAAACCCTTCATGCCGTGAAGTTTTAAAATTTGATCCACCACGCCCAATCGGTATGCACCGACAATGGCTGTCTCTTTTTGATCAAACACAAACAAATGCAAATAGTGCCGATCAAATTCATCCAAATCCTTTTCATGCCCTGTGCCTTCCATCGCGAGCCTGAATGTTGTCTCCCTTAGTTTTGCGATTTCATCAATCAAAACCCTCGACTGATCAAAAGACACGACAAACACATCATAATTTTTAAAGGAATAGATTTTTTGATTGCGAACAATATCAATTTGCTCACATAATTTCTCTTTTGAGATGAAAGGCAGCACATCCAAATTGTTACGCTTGATTGGACTCAAAGGCTTTAAAAGTGCACGATGACTTAAAAGTTCGCAGCGTGATCTTAAATGATCCAAAGAAAAATGTTTTTTCTTCATGTTCTCATAGCTTAGCAAAGACCCTATCTGAACTTTGATGGTGTTGTATCTTTTGTTGAGCAACTCCCTGGCAAGCCAGATTGTTCTTAAATTTTCATGAATCATGCCCAAGCATTGAAACAAAATCCCATTTTGTCCGTGAATGAACATTGGCAAGACAGCGCATTTTGAATGCTCGATCAAACTGAGCACGCCATTGTTCCAGGGGGAGTCCTTCACACGAGGGTCAAACAAACGGCTGTGCGCCACTTCACCCGACGGAAACACAATCAAAGCACCTCCATTTTTCAACCATGATATGGCCAGTTTGGTTCCTTTAATGTTGTATTTGTAGGCTTTCGTTCTGCTGTAAGGCTCGATGTATATGAAAAGGTCATTGAAGGCTGTAAAGTAGCTCAACACTGAATTGGCCAGGACTTTAATGTCTGATCTTTGCCGATAAAGCATGTGCGACAGAACCAGGCCTTCCAATGCACCAAAGGGGTGGTTGCAAACCACAATGATGGGGCCTTGACTGGGCACTTGCTTTAAAAGAGATTCATCATACTCGATCTTTAAACCCATCAAATTGATCAACGCATCAATAGATGCTTGGATGGGTTTGATGTGTTTTATTTTTTGATAGATTTGATCAACTTCGTGAAATCCAAGGTGCTTTAGAAATCTTCTCGCAACCAAATTATTTTCATAAAGATGCCTTAAGTCCACTGGATAGAACTATCCTAAATTGCCATAAAAATGAATTTCATTCTTGACAATGCTCTTACTGTACCTAGCTTTCCAAGTGAGGAGGATATATGAACAATGTGTTAAGTAGAAAAGATATACAAAGACCATGGAGTCTTGGTTTGTTGCGGGATCCCTTTTTTGACGACTTTTTCGCGACTTTGCCACAGCAAAGCGTGTATAAATTTAATCCGTCGTGTGACATAGAGGAGACTCAAACTGCGTTTAAGGTGCAATTTGATGTTCCTGGTGTAAAGCGTGAGGACATCCATGTTGAAGTCCAGAATAATCAGTTGATTGTCTCCGGGCATCGATCGGAGGAAACCGAGAAAACGGAGGGTAAGACTCATCTGAAAGAGCGCTTCACGGGTTCCTTTAGTCGAAGTTTCACTCTGCCTGTTCAAGTGGACAGCGAGAACATAGAGGCCACGTATAAAGAAGGTGTGTTGCTCATCAACATTCCTAAAAGCGACGTTGTAAAACCCAAAAAAATCAAGGTGGCTTAATTTTTAAAGACTTGGGGGCCTTGTGGCTCCCAAGTCTTTAAGCGGGTTGATTTTTTCTTGGATGTGTGACACAAGTGGGCCGTGTTTAGGACTTTATTTAAAAACGGTGACCAGACGCTTGATGTGACGGGTGTTTTGCTTTCTGTCGCTTGTGCTTTTCATTGCCTTTTAACGCCCATCGTTCTTGTTTTCTCTCCTAAAATTGCAGCCTATTTCGAGAGC
>JAYRVV010000402.1:0-7863 GCA_041918415.1 Bdellovibrionota bacterium
TCATCCGTGGCTTTTTAATATTGTGAGTGAAAAAAACTTTTCAACATCGAAAAAACTTCATCGAGGTTTTTTTCCTTAAAAATTTTAACTCTAAAAGCAGAAGAATTGGGTATGCCTTTGGTGTACCAAGCGATGTGTTTTCTAAACGTGATGAGCGCTGATTGATGGTTTTTATAAAACGATAAATGCAAGTCAAAGTGTTTCATTAGAATTTCAAACACGTTGCCGATCGTGGGTTTTTGAGGACTGAACAACCAAGGGTTGCCCAGTGCTCCTCTGGCCACCATTGCGCCATCGCAGGTCGTTTGATCAAACATGGCCATGATGTCTTGGTGTGAATAAAGATCTCCATTGCCAACCACAGGAATACTTAATTTTTCCTTCAAAGTTTTGATCAAGTTCCAATCGGCTTGGCCTTTAAATTTTTGATTTCTGGTTCGCGCGTGTATGGTCAGTAATTGGGCTCCTGCGTTTTGTAGTTTTAAAGCCAAGTCCATACCACCCAGGTAATCATGGTCCCAACCAGCTCTGATTTTAACCGTCACGGGTATACTCACCAGGCTTTTGAGTTTTTCAACCATTAAAACAGCGCGATCTTGATCTTTTAAAAGGGCGGCGCCTGCTCCTCTGGCCACCACATTTTTGGCGGGACAACCCATGTTGATATCAATGAAGGCAGCACCCATGTCTTGAGCTTTTTGACCAGCCATGGCCATTTGTGTGGGATCAGAACTGCAAAGTTGCATGCCGACGGGCTGTTCGCTTGGGTCTAAAAATGTCACTTCTTGCATTCTGTGTTGTTCACCCTTCAGTAAGCCTTCAGCGTGTATCATCTGGGTGCAAATCACCTGACATCCCAATTCTCTGACAATTTTTCTAAAGGGTACGTCCGTGATTCCCTCCATGGGGGCCATGAACAATGTTTTAGATTGCAAGGGGATCATGATGGTGGCTTGCTTACACAAGCCCTTTTTAAAAAGCAACGACTAATAAGTTAGATGACCATTCGTTGCATGTGAACGAACTTTGGCCAATGTTTTTTTAAGCACAACCACATGGGCAATGGGTGTGCCTGGGTTGACCACGGGGTTTGAGCTGATACCGATGACCAATCCGTTAAGTGGAGAAATGATTTGGTGTACATCTTTGCCAAAGGGATTGGTGATTTTAGCCAGTCGCATACCCACGGTCACAATCTGTCCAGGCTTGATTGAGTTTTCAAGTAAGCCACCTCTCGAAGAACGTATCCAAACTGTTTTTCGAACGATGATTTGCAAAGGTTTGTTTTTTCTTTTCTTTTTTTTCAGTCTTAAAACACCCATTTTGGATAAAAACCCTCTTGTTTTTTTTAGTCCAAAATTCACGATATCTCTTTCAAATGCATTTGGATTGCCTGCTTCAAATATAATGGTTGGTATGTTTTTTTCTGTTGCGGCCTTTCGAAGCGAACCTTCGGGACCTTTGTTGTTGACCAAAATACTCACCCCAAAGGCCTTGGCCAGTTTTTTAACGTTTGGTTTGTCCATGTCCGCTCGGACATGGGGAAAGTTTTCACGGCCGTGAGTGGCGGTGTGAAAATCAATGCCAAAATCACACTTGGCGATGATTTCATTGAAAAATCTATGGGCCACACGTTGGGCCATGTTACCTGTGGGATGACCTGGAAATGAACGGTTAAGATCCCGTCGATCGGGCAGATAGCGTGAACGAAGCAAAAAACCAAAAATGTTCAAAATAGGCACAACCACCAAAGCACCGCAGAGGCTTTTGGGTTTGGTGATGTTGATGAGGTTTCTTAATATGGCGGTACCATTGAGCTCATCGCCGTGTACAGCCGCAGTCAAAAAAACCGTTGGTCCAGGTCGAAGGCCCTTGATCACGGTGATGGGGATATAAACGGGTTGTGTGTTCGCGGCTTCAGAAATGGGCAAATGAATGTCTTTAATTTCTCCAGGTTTGATGATTTCATCTGCAATGAACAAAGGGCCGTTTTTCATCCTCATAGAATAGATTTTTTTCTAATCTGGGTCAAAACGTTTAGGTGTTTTAGCGATCACCAATGCGCTGATGCTTTTGACGCCGGCTTGATTCAAAGCCCTTGCTGTTTCAAAGATGGTACAAAATGTGGTGGCGACGTCATCGATGATCAAAACACGTTGACCATCCATTCGATGTTTGAATTTAAATGAATTTTTTAAATTGCGTTGCCTTTGATGGTGATTCAGTTCACTTTGCTTGGGTCTCAATTCGCCTCGATAAAGCACTTTGTACCAATGGGGTATTTGAAGTGATTTTGCAACATGCTTGGCCAAGTCATGTGAAAGGTCAAATCCCCTTTGGCCCAATCTATTTGAGTCATATGGGATAGAAACAACACCGTCAAATGTGTTGGGAAATAAGGTCAAAGCGCTAAGTGCCAGAGATCTTTTCAATGTGAACAAAGCATAGGTTCTTGCACCGATTTTGGCATCATGAATAAGTTTTCTTAAATCGGACTCGTAAATTCCCATGGAATAGGCCATGATGGTTTGATTTTCATACACCAAATGTTCGAAAGTCGGATTGAACACGCCAAGCCAACATGCGCTGCATAGACCACTTTGTCTTGGAAAAGGGATGTACTGATCGCAAATCGAGCAAATTGCTGGAAAAAAATCATTAAAAACGGCATAAGCGTGCTTTGAAATGCTTGATTTTAAACGAATAAACGCGTCGCGGTAATCTTTGGTAAGAAAGGTGTGAATGTTTTTGAGTAAAAAATTGGTGCTGGTCTTTGTTTTAACATTGATGGCTGATTGGTTCACAAAGCATTACATTGCAAAAGTCATGCTACTTGGGCAAACCAAACCCATCATCGACGGTTTTTTTAGTCTAACCTTGGTTCACAACACGGGGGCGGCCTTTGGCATGGGCAATGCCATGAACAGGGGGCTGTTTTATGCATTGTCTGTGTGTGCCTTATTGTTGCTGATTTACTATTTTTATAAAATGCAATTTGCGTATTTTTTTTCTAAGGTTGGAGCCACCTTGGTTGTGGCGGGGGCGATTGGAAATTTATACGATCGCATTGTTCAGGGCTATGTGGTTGATTTTCTGGATTTCTATTATCGCTCATATCATTGGTACACGTTCAATGTTGCCGACATTGCCATTTGCGTGGGAGCGGGCCTCATCTTACTTGAAAATGTATTGCATAGTAAAACATCATCCAAAGAGGTTTAAGCATGTTTAAATCAACCATTGTATTGATCATGTCAGGTGGAGGCGGGCAAAGGTTATGGCCTTTAAGCCAAGGTAAAAACACCAAACCATTTTTGAAATTTCCAAAAAACATCAGCCTGCTTGAGCAGGCTTATCATCGCGCTCGAAGCATCACAAAGCCCGAATATATTTTTGTTGTGACTCATCAAAAATTGGCTTTGAAAACCAAGACGATCCTTAAAGGTTTGCCAAAAACCAATCTCATCCTTGAGCCTCAATCCAAAAACACAGCGCCGGCCATCTTGTATGCGTTGTTGGAAATAGAAAATAAGCTCAAACAAAATTTTCCCGTTTTGGTTTTGCCGGCCGATCATTATATTCCAAGTCATAAGGAATTTAAAATATGTGTTAAGTTGGCCATCAAGCGCATCAGAGAAAAAAACGTGTTGATGACGTTTGGTTTAAAAGTTCAAGAGCCCAAAACGGAATACGGATACATTGAGGTTGGTCAACGGTTGAATCAAACCTTTCAAGTCAAAAGGTTTATTGAAAAACCAAACCTTCAGACTGCTCAAAAATTCATGATTGAAAAAAATTATTTTTGGAACAGTGGAATCTTTTGCTGGAGCAGCGATTACTTCTTTCAATTGATTAGAAAATTGGAAGAAAAAATGTATAAGGACTTGGTTCGTGCTTTACATGAAAAGAAAAAAAGCACGCTCGCAGTGGTTTACCAAAAGCTGCCCAATCTATCCATTGACTATGGTTTGATGGAAAAGGCGCCAGACATTGAAATGGTCGCCAGTGATTTTACTTGGTCTGATCTTGGTCATTGGGATTCTGTGGCTCAAAGTTTGAGTCTAAGACCTATGGACAATGTGATTCTTGGTCCTTCCACAATCATCGATGGAAACAGAAATTTTGTTTATTCAAATAAACGTATTGTCGGCTTTGGCATTGACAATCTTGTGATTGTTGAATCAAAGGACTACGTGCTGGTTACCACAAGATCAAAGGCTCCCTACCTTAAAGATTTGTTAAAAGAACTGTAAGGCTTTTGTAAGTTTTATGTGATGGCTTAAGCCCAGCGACGGGTTTAATTCTTGGTGTGCAAGCAACAAGGACACACACTTTTTATTTAAATCAACCGATCTCATGATTTCACAACTTTTGATGATGAGAAAGCGACCCAATTCATCTTTAAGAAGGGTGTCCGAGCTGATGTCATTGAGGATGGTTTTTAAGGTTTGAGTGTGTCGACGTATAAACAATTCATGAATGATGAAAAACTGTCCTTTGGCATGAGTGTGTTTCTTAAAAAAATAAAACAAAGTTTGTAAATCTTGCTGAGTTGGATTTTGCTTTGCAATCAAAGTGTAAAGTTTAGGACTGTTCGCCAACAGGTATTTTCTTGCAGCAATAAAGGTTTGCATGATTGGAAATGCCTGGTCAACATCCAATTGATTCAATAGATCTTGGGCCTGATTTGATTTCTGCTGCAACATGAACTGATCTGCCAGCAAGATGGCTGACTTATGATGAAGATATGTTTGTTGATTCAACGACACTATTTTTTCCAAACATAATTTTTCATTTTCAGCTTCTTTAAGGTTTTGATGAACAAGCGCCAGTTCAAACATGGCCGATTCATTGGATGGATCAAAATGCAACACTTTACTTAACCAGTGCTTTTGACAATCAAAGTTTTTGTTGGTTTTGCATTGTTGGCTTTTATGATTCCAATAGGCAAAATCATGAGGACATATTTTCTGGGTTAGCGATTTTCCTCGAAAAGATCCAAAAAGTGCTTGGGCTGCATGTGAAGATAAATTGACTGAGTGTAAAAAGGCCTTCCATTTTTCAATCAGTTCATGAAGCGATGTACGGTAGGTTTCTTCAAATGTATGCCCAAGATAAATGCGTTTGAAATTCTCTATGCCGTACTGATCAATGATCCAACGGGTGAACGATCCCAAGGCATGGTACGATTGAACTGAGTGAAGATTGAGAAAACTTAGAAAACCAATGGCTTGGGTGATGTTGGGAAGTTTGTCGGTCATCATCATGGCCTTGGACCATTCATGAAAACTGATAAAGCCTCGCTCATATTCATAAGCGCTGGCCAAGCCTTCAACAAGACCGTAACGCCAAGTTAATCCAAAATATCCAATGGGGCTTGACCATGCATGGACAAGCTCATGCCGTAAGCTTTCGTCCATGGGATGTGTTTTGAGCATGTGGACGGACCTTGTGATGGGGTTACCAATGTAAGTGGTGCGTGTGGATGTGAAGCGATGTTTGGTTTGGATGTCAGGGTAGATGTACACTTTTATTTTTTGAAGATCATAATTGATGCCGAGAAATGAATGAATGTCTCGAGAGTAATAATCAACTGAACGGATCAATGCTTTTAACTCGCTTTGAGAGTAAAGATTTTGTTTTGTGTGAATGCTTGCGTGTTGTCCTTCAATGATGAGTGAAAGCGTTGCCTCAAGTTTATCCGTGTTGGTGGCCCATTTGAGTTGATACCGAAATAAAAAAGGGGTTAACAATAAAATTGTGAAAACTATTTTAATGATGAAGGCAGAGTGCTTTTTAAGAGGCCTGCTTAGAGCAATGAGCGTGAGTGAAAACAGGATCGTCCAGGCTCTATGGGATAAAAATGGTTTTTCAATCAAAACAAGTTCATCATAAACAGGGCCAAAAAAGTATCCAAACGCGCCATGAACAAATGAAATTTGAGGACCCACAAACAAATCATACAACGTGATGACGCTCAATATTAGGCAGGGCAGGGTCGAATAAAACAAGGTGCTCAAAAACTTTTTTTTAAGGCATTTAGAAAACATCACACAGGCCAATGCAAAAAAAGCACTGCATGTGGGCATGAGCAAAAACCAAATAAATCCAAGGCGGTAATCGCAGGTGATGTTTTTAAAGCTAAACAACAAAACAACAATTAAAGCCAAAGGCAAGGTTAAGATGTGAAACAGAGCGTATTTAAAGTCAAACGGTGTGTTTTTGAATTGGGCATTGAGAAATATAATAAATGTGAAATAAACAACAATGCCCAAGATAAAATTGAAATCGTACGAAAAAGACCCTGAATATGGATTGAGACACAATACAATAGAAATGGTCAAAATAAACAAGTGATGCAGTAAAACAAACGCATATTGTTTTAACATGAATTATTCTTTCAACCAGTAGACGGTTCTGTTTTGTTGTGCTTTTAAATAAATGGTTCTCATTTGAGTTTTTCCATTGGTCAATTTGATTAAAATTAAGTATTTACCAGGTTTAAGAAAAACATATTCAAGAGGTGCTTTACCCTTAAGGGTTCCGTTCACAAATATTTTAGATTGCTTGGGTGCGATGACTTTCACAGCTCCCATGCCGTACGGGATGGGTATGGGTGAAGGTGTTGCTGTGGGTTTGTTGGCGGGGGCGAAGACGTCGTGATTCGCATCTTGATTGGACAATTGATTTTCCAAATGAGTTGAGGACGGTTTTATGACTTGGTTGAATTTGGTTGCCGCGAAGAAAATCAGTATGAACAAAATAAAAAATGAAAGTGAAAAAGAGGCCGTTTTATAGTGATTGATTTGCGTGGTGGTGTGATTGGCCCACACAAACGTTTTTTTGCTTGATGTTTTGTCTTGATTGTTCCTTTCCTTCTCATCAACAGAAGTAAAAAATAATCTTAATTGTTTGTCGCCTTGATCTTTCCAAAGGTCAGATAAAATGGCGATGATGTCGTCTCTCATTTGGGTTGCGTTTTGGTAGCGAAGTTCTCTGTTTGGGTTTAAGCTTTTTTCAATGATCGTAATCAATTTGGGATTCGGCAGCGGATGAATGTCGGGTAAAGTTCCGTTTTGAATGTTGGACATGGTTTCAAATTCAGATGTACCCAAAAATGGATTCACATCAAACACAAGTTCATAGAGCACAGTCCCCACCGAGAACAGATCGGATCGGTGATCAAGCGGTTTAAGGAGCACCTGTTCGGGTGACAGGTAAGGAATTTTACCCTTCAGGAGATTGGTTGTTGTTTTGTCATCGATTTGTGCTGATCTTGCTATGCCAAAATCAGAAAGTTTTACAATGCCTTCTCTTGAAATCAAAATGTTTTGAGGCGATATATCCCTGTGTATGATGCAAAGGTCGTTGTGTGCATCGTCTTTTTTTTGATGGACATACTCAAGACCTTTAAGCACCTCGCAGATGATGTACAAAAAAGCTTGAGGGTCGATCTTTATTTCATGTTTTCTGCAAAGCCTCATCAGCGATTTTAAATCCAAGCCATCGACATATTCCAAGATCAGCCAATATTCTTGATCGTATTTTTGAAAATCAATCACGCCGACCAAGTTGGGATGATTGAGTCCTGATTGAATTTTTGCTTCTTTGGTTAGCATGCTTAAAAAATGAGGTTGATCGGCCAGAGGGGGTATGATTCGCTTGAGCGCGTTGAATTTGCTAAAACCCATGGCACCTGATCGTGTGGCCTTAAACACTTCGGCCATTCCCCCTTGGCCTAACTTTGAAATAATGGTGAAAGGGCCTACGCTTTTTTGCATGCGATTACGTGTTCATCAGTGTGTCTAGTTTTTGTGACAATTGGCTGATGTTGCAAATTTCTTGATTCATTTGATCTCTAAA